>JANPCA010000252.1:0-15430 GCA_031430715.1 Hyphomicrobiales bacterium
CCTAACGAGACGCCGTCGAGGCGGAAGCCGGTGCTGCCGTTGAGGCTGGAAAGATTGGTGGCGGCTGCAAAGCCCGAGTCCTTGCCGAACACCACATAGCTCGAGCCGGATTGACTGCCATTGGGGTCTGCTCCACTGGCCCCGACGATCAGATCGGCGAAGCCGTCGCCATTGACATCACCCGCACCGGCAACAGACTGGCCGCTCCTGTCATCGGCCGCCACGCCGTTGAGGCGGAAGCCAGTGCTGCCATTAAGGCTGGAAAGATTGGTGGCGGCTGCAAAGCCCGAGCCCTTGCCGAACACCACATAGCTTGAGCCGGAACGACTGCCATTGGGGTCTGCACCACTGGCCCCGACGATCAGATCGGCGAAGCCGTCGCCATTGACATCGCCGGCACTGGCAACCGAATTGCCGCTGTAGTCACCTGACGAGACGCCGTCAAGGCGGAAGCCGGTGCTGCCGTTGAGGCTGGAAAGATTGACGCTTTCTGAAAAGCGCGAACCCTTACCGAACACCACGTAGCTCGAGCCGGAAGAAATGCCATTGGGGTTCGCGTAAGGCCCCCCGACGATCAGGTCGGCGAAGCCGTCGCCATTGACATCCCCGGCACTGGCAACCGAACGGCCGCTAGAGTCACCTGACGAGACGCCGTCGAGGCGGAAGCCGGTGTTGCCATTGAGGCTGGAAAGATTAATGGCGGGGGCAAACTCCGCCGCCAGCCCCGGCGCCGTCAACGCCGTCGTACCCAGCACCGCGAGCGCGTAAACTACCAACCTTGAAGTTAGAAATTTTCCGGAAAACTCCTTGCGGAACTTTGCCATGTTTACTCCAAAGCTGCGTTTTTCATCAGCTGCAGTAAATAGTTGAAGCCCCGAACGATCAGGCGCCATGCTGCAGCAAAAGTCAATCCCGTAGCCCGGACCGCTTTCCAGTTGCAACGGCCGCGAATTTGTTATCATACTGCACTGCAACACAGGACTGGGGATGGCGGCGATCTTCGATGAAATGGAGGGCATGGCGGGGGCGGTGCGCGAGCCCTATGCCAGGATCGAGCAGTGGCTCAAGACGCTGAGCCCCAAGGATGTCGACCGGGCGTTGAAGGAGGCGGAGGCGATTTTCCGGCGCCAGGGTATCACTTTCGCGGTCTATGGCGACAACCAGGCTTCCGAGCGGCTCATTCCCTTCGACATCATCCCGCGGGTTTTCGCCGCCGCCGAATGGCGCCGGCTGTCGGCGGGAATCGAGCAGCGGGTGCGGGCGCTCAACGCTTTCATCCACGATCTCTATCACCGCCAGGAAATCTTAAGGGCGGGCCGCATTCCACAGGACATCATCATCCAGAACGAGGCCTTCGTGCCGGAGATGGTGGGCGTTAATCCGGCCCGCGGCATTTATGCTCACATCGTCGGCACCGATATTGTGCGGGTGGCCGAAAACGAATTCTACGTGCTCGAGGACAATTGCCGCACGCCATCGGGCGTCTCCTACATGCTCGAGGACCGGGAAGCGATGATGTATCTCTTCCCCGAACTCTTCGCCCAGCAGCGCGTGGCCCCGGTCGAGAACTACCCGGCCATGCTGCGGCGGACACTTGAAAGTGTGGCCCCTCCCGCCTGCAAGGACGAGCCGACCGCCGTCATTCTCACACCCGGCATCCACAATTCGGCATTCTTCGAGCATGCCTTCCTGGCCGACGAAATGGGCGTCGAACTTTGCGAGGGCAGCGATCTCTTCGTCTCCGACGGCTATCTCTACATGCGCACCACGCAAGAGCCGAAGCGGGTCGACGTGGTCTATAGGCGCATCGATGATGCCTTTCTCGATCCCTTGACTTTCCGCCCGGACTCGACGATCGGCGTTCCGGGGATTTTCGATCTCTACCGGGCGGGCCGCGTGACGCTGGTCAATGCGCCGGGCACCGGCATCGCCGACGACAAGGCGATCTATACTTACATTCCCGACGTCATCGAATTCTATACCGGCGAGAAGCCACTCTTGAAAAACGTGCCGACCTGGCGCTGCGGCGATCCTAAGGATCTCGCCTATGTGCTGGAACACCTTCCCGAACTCGTGGTCAAGGAAGTGCATGGCTCGGGCGGTTATGGCATGCTGGTGGGGCCGGCCTCGACGCGAAAGGAAATCGAGGAATTCCGCCCGCGGCTGAAAGCGCGGCCCAGGAACTATATTGCCCAGCCTACTCTGGCGCTCTCCTCGGTTCCGACTTTCACGCAATCCGGTGTGGCGCCGCGCCATGTCGATCTCCGGCCCTTCGTGCTGTCCGGCGATCGGGTGCGGGTGACGCCCGGCGGCCTGACCCGCGTGGCGCTGAAGAAGGGCTCGCTGGTGGTCAATTCCAGCCAGGGTGGGGGCACCAAGGATACCTGGGTGTTGGAGGACTGATGCTCGGACGCACCGCCGCCGCCCTCTACTGGATGTCGCGCTACATGGAGCGGGCCGAGAACATGGCCCGCCTCCTCGAAGTCGGCTACCGCATTTCACTGATGCCGGGTGCTGTCGAAGGGCATCGCGACGAATGGCGCTCAACCTTGCAGAGTGCCGGCTGCGATACCGGCTATGATCAGAAATACCCCGACATTATGGGCGCGAAGGTCATCCAGTTCCTGATCTTCGACGAGGACAATCCGTCGAGCATCCGCTCGTCGATCAAGACGGCGCGCAACAACGGCCGGGCGGTGCGGACAGCACTCACCCGCGACGTGTGGGAGAGCATCAACGCCACCTGGAACGAATTGGCCCAGGTCAAACCGTCGAGCATGACCGCCGACCGCCTCCCGGTATTTCTCGAATGGTTAAAGCAGCGGGTCATGTCGTTCCGCGGCGCGCTGCTTGGCACCATGCTGCGCAATGACACTTATTATTTCAGCCAGATCGGCAACTTTCTCGAACGCGCCGACAACACGGCGCGCATTCTGGATGTCAAATATTTCATCCTGCTGCCCAAGCCCAGCGATGTCGGCAGCGACCTCGACATACAGCAATGGGCGCAGATCCTGCGCTCCGTGTCGGCGCACCGCGCCTACCGCTGGTTCTACCGGGACAGCAATTACCGGCCCTGGACAATCGCCGAGTTTCTCATTCTCAAGGAGGAGATGCCGCGCTCGCTGGTTTTTACTTATTATTGGATCAACATGGCGCTCGACGGCCTCGCCGATCTCTATGGCAAGCCCTATGAATGCCACGGCCTCGCCCAGGACACTTACAAGATGCTGAAAGCCGGCAGCATGGACCAGATCTTCCAGTCGGGCCTGCATGAGTTCCTGCAGGATTTCCTCGGCGCCAACACCCGGCTGGCGGGTTCCATCGCCAAGACCTATAATTTCCCGTGAGCAGCATGCGCCTGTCGATCCGCCACGAAACCATCTACGAATACGATACGCCGCTGGTCTATTCGGCGCAGCGCCTGTACCTGTGGCCCGTCGATTTCGCCTCGCAGACGTCGGTGACCTGGGCCATCAGGACACCGGGCATCGAGCAGGCCCTCAGCTATATCGACGGCTTCGGCAACCGCGTCTACATGGTGACCTTTCACGAAATCTCCGGTCCGGTTTCGATCGTCGCCGAGGGCATCGTCGACTGTTCCGACACGGCGGGCGTGGTGAGAGGCCTGTCATCGGCGGCACCCGACATCATCTTCCTGCGCCAGTCGAAGCCGACGCTACCCAATGGCGCCATCCGCACCATGGCCGACAAGCTGTCGAATACACGCCCCGATATCCTGCCGGGCCTGCATGGGCTGATGGAAGACATCCACCGCAAGGTCGCCTACGAACCGGGCAGCACCAATGCCCACACGACGGCGGCGGAAGCGCTTTCCGAAGGCAAGGGCGTGTGCCAGGACCACGCGCATATCTTCATCGGTGCGGCGCGTCACGCAGGAATTCCGACGCGCTATGTGACGGGCTATCTGGTGACTGGTATAGGTGCCTCCTCAACCGCCGCCCACGCCTGGGCCGAGGCGCTGGTGCCCAATCTCGGTTGGGTGGGGTTCGATCCCGCCAACAACACCTGCCCCACCGGCGAGTATGTGCGGGTCGCGGCCGGCATCGATGCGGCGGGCGTCACCCCGGTGCGCGGATCGCGGCGCGGTGGCGATCAGGAACGCATGACGGTTGAAGTCCGCGTCGAGATCGCCCAACAATAGCTGACAACGGGGCGTTCCATCCGCCACTCGCCATTCGCATCTTCATCCCCCAAACGCCGCCGCCATGAGGCGCTTGGTGTAATCCTCGCGAGGGTGGTCGAGAACCTCGTCGGGCGTTCCCTGTTCCACCATGCGGCCGTCCTTCATGACGATGATGTGGTCGGCCATGGCGCGCACCACGGCGAGGTCGTGGCTGATGAACAGATAGGACAGGGTATTCGCGGTTTGCAGATCGCGCAGCAGGTCGACGATCTGCTTTTGAACTTGGCGGTCCAGTGCCGATGTCGGTTCATCCAGCACCACGAGTTTGGGCTTCAGGATGATGGCGCGGGCAATCGCGATGCGCTGGCGCTGGCCACCCGAAAACTCGTGTGGATAGCGGTTGCGCAGGGCGGGATCGAGCTGCACTTCCTGCAATGCTTGCGCCGCGCGGTTGTCGCGTTCCTTGCGCGAGATCGACGGCTCATGCACCAGCAGGCCCTCGGTGACGATCTGGCCCGCCGTCATGCGCGGGCTTAACGAGCCGAAGGGATCCTGCAGCACCACCTGCAATTCACGCCGGAGCGGCCGCATCGCCTCGCGGGAAAAGCCGCTGATGTTCCTGCCCTCGAACGAGATGGCGCCCTCGCTGGGCAGAAGACGCAGCAGCGCGCGGGCAAATGTCGATTTGCCCGAACCCGATTCGCCGACGATGCCGATCGTCTGCCCGCGGCGCAGCGTCAACGACACGCGGTCGACGGCCTTGAGCAGGATTGGCGCGCCGCTCAAGAATCCGCCACCAATCTGGAAGTTCACGCGCACATCGGTGCCGTCGAGAATCCTGGGCGCATTGGCGGGCGGCGGCGCCTTGCGGCCGGTTGGCTCGGCCTCCAACAGGGCCTTGGTATAGGCATGCTTGGGCTTCGCGAAGATCGCCCTGGTCTCGCCCTCCTCCACCACTTCACCGTAACGCATCACATAGACGCGATGCGCGATGCGCTTCACGATGTTGAGGTCATGGGTGATGAAGATCATGCCCATGCCCAAGCGTTTCTGCAGGCCCGCCATGAGTTCGAGGATTTCGGCCTGGATGGTGACGTCAAGGGCCGTCGTCGGCTCGTCGGCGATCAGCAGGTCGGGATCGTTGGCGAGTGCCATGGCGATCATCACGCGCTGGCGCTGGCCGCCCGACATCTCGTGGGGGTAGGAGCCCATGCGGCGCTCGGGTTCGGGAATCTTGACGAGCTTCAACATATCGATGGCCCGCCCGCGCGCCTCCGCCGCACCGAGATTCTGGTGATGCATGATCGGCTCCATCAGCTGGCTGCCGATGGTGTAGAGCGGATCGAGCGAGGTCATCGGCTCCTGGAAGATCATGGTGATCTTCCGTCCACGGATGGTATTGAGTTGTGATTTCGGAATATCGAGCAGATTGGTGCCGCGATAATCGGCCACGCCCAGCGAACGGCCGTTGGAGGCAAGCAGCCCCATGGCGGCCATCATCATCTGGCTCTTGCCGGAGCCCGATTCGCCGACGATGGCCACCGTCTCGCCGGCCTTGACATGCAGGTTCACGCCTTTGACCGCATCGACGAAACCGTCGATGGTGTCGAAACGCACCGCCACGTCTTTGAGTTCAAGGATCGTATCGGCCATGGTCAACGGTCCTTGGGGTCGAGCGCGTCGCGCAAACCGTCGCCGATGAAGTTCAGCGCGAACAGCGTGGTGGTAAGAAAGATTGACGGGAACAGCAAAATCCAGGTGGCGCCTTCCATGTTGTCCTTGCCCTGCGAAATCAGCACGCCCCAGCTCGACATGGGCTCTTGCACGCCAAGCCCAAGATAGGAGAGGAAGCTCTCGAGAATGATGACCTGGGGCACAAGCAGCGTCATGTAGATCACCACTGGACCCAACAGATTGGGCACGATGTGGCGCAGCAGAATGCCGGAGGGCTTGACGCCCAGCGCTTCCGCCGCCTGGACATATTCCTGGCGCTTGATGGAAAGGGCCTGGCCACGCACGATGCGCGCCATGTCCAGCCACATGACGGCGCCGACGGCGAGGAACATGAGGATGAAGTTGCGCCCGAAGAACACCACCAGCATGATCACGAAGAAGATGAAGGGTAGCGAATAGAGAATGTCGACGGCGCGCATCATGATTTCGTCGGTCTTGCCGCCGATAAAACCGGAGGCCGCGCCGTAGAGCACGCCGATCACCACCGCGACGATACCGGCCAGCAGGCCGATGGTGAGCGAAATCCGCCCGGCCATCAGCGTGCGGGTGAGAAGATCGCGGCCAAGCGAGTCGGTGCCGAAGAAGAAATGCTGCGTCTCGACATCGGCGCTTATCACCAGCTTCAGGCCGCCGGCGGATTTCTCGGCAATTTTGGCGTTCTCGAGAATGTCGGAGCGGTCGATGTAGCGCGTCATGCGCTCGTCGATCGGCTTGGCGGAAGTGACGGTGATGAAGATTTTCCCATCCTTCTCCTCCCAACCCGACAGTTCGACGCGAGAGCGCTTCACGGCGTCCTTGACGGCCTGTTCGACCATGCCGGGTTTGGGAAAGGCCGAGAGGCTCGGCGGCACGCGGGTGTAGTCGCTGTGGATGGTGGTGAACGCGTGACCGGTGAACATCGGCCCGAAGATGCACAGGATGGTCATGACAACAAGATAGAATGCGCTGAAGGCCGCCGCCCGGTTGGCCCGTAGCCTGGCCCAGGCATCGGCCCACAAAGAGCGTCCCTGTTCAATGCCTTCGATCGGCAGATCAGTCATAGCGCACCCGCGGGTCGACCAGGGCGTAGAGCAGGTCGACGATCAGGTTGAAGACGATGGTGAAGATGGCGATCAGCACAACGGTGCCCATGACCACCGTGTAATCGCGATTGAGAGCCCCGAGCACGAATTCGCGGCCAACGCCTGGAATGGAAAAGATCGTTTCAACCACCACCGAGCCGGTTAGAAGGGCCGCCGCGGCGGGGCCGGCATAGGAGATGACCGGCAGAAGTGCTCCGCGCAGCGCGTGCTTCATGATCACTGACCAGTCCGAAAGGCCCATGGCCCGGGCAGTGCGGATGTGATGGGAGCGCAGCGCCTCGATCATCGAGCCGCGCATGAGGCGTGCGACAATGGCAATCTGCGGCAGCGACAATGTGAACACCGGGCCGATCTTGTTGACCAGGGCGCCGTCGCCCCAGCCGCCGACGGTGGTCCACACCAGCCACAGGCCGAAAACCAGCTGAAACAGCGGGCCGATGACGAAATTGGGAATGGTGCTGCCGGCGGTCGCCGTGGCGATGACCAAATAGTCGGCGAGCTTGTTCTGGTTGAGGGCGGCATAGATGCCCATGGCGCCGCCAATGATCAGGGCCAGAACCAGCGCCGAAAGGCCAAGTTCAATGGACACACGGAGGCCCAACGACAGCTTTTCGGCTACGGTGAAGTCAACGGCAACATAGCTCGGGCCCAGGTCGCCGTGCAGCAGATTGTCCAGGTAGAAGAAGTATTGTTTCCATAGCGGCGCGTCGAGGTGATAGACGCGCTCCAGGTTAGCCTTGATGGCCGGCTGCAGGCCCTTTTCCTGATTGAACGGGCCGCCAGGCGCCAGCCGCATCATGAAAAAGGAAATGGTGACAATCAGCCACAGAGTGGGGATCGCAGTCAGAACCCGCCTGATCACATAACGCAACATGAGCGCCTCGCCGGAAAATGCATCATCAACCGCCCGAGAGAAATCCGGGCGGTTGATGAATGTGCGTGATTATTCCTTGCTCAGGAACCGCGTGGGATGAACGTCCATCACGTTCACTTCCCAGCCCTTGATCTTGTCGGACACGACGTTTTTGTAGCCGTAGAACAGCAGCGGAACGAGGCAGAGATCGCGGGCCACGCCAATCGCTTCGGCGTCCGAAAGCAACTTCATGCGCTTGGCCGCATCGGCTTCGACCGCGGCGTCGGCCAGCAGCTTGTCGAATTCCGGGTTGCTGTATTCGGAATAGTTGTTGCCGGTGCCGGACTTGCACAGGGCCAGGAAATTTTCCGGATCCTTGTAGTCGGCGATCCAGCCGACGCGGGCCACGTCAAAATCGCCATGCTGCTCAAGATAGTCGAAGTGAGTCTTGCCGTCGCGGTTTATCATGGTCACTTCGATGCCCAAGGGCTTCAATTGCTCCTGGATGGCCACGGCCGTGTTCTTGTGGTTTTCCGAGGTGTTGTAGCTGATTTCCATCTTCAGGGGATTGTCCGGGCCATAGCCCAGTTCGGCCAGTACCTTCTTGGCCTCGTCCTCGCGGTCGATCTGCGACTTCTCGGAATATTCGACAGTGCGCGTTTCATATCCGCCGATGCCCGGCGGAACATAGGAATAGGCCGGGATCATGCTGTTCTGCCAAATCTTCTCGGCAATGTATTCACGATCGATCGCTTCCGAAATGGCGTGGCGAAGCTTGACGTTGTCCCACGGCGCCTTTTTGATCTTGAAGGTGTAATAGTATGTGCCGAGATAGGCTCCCAACTTGATCTTGTCGCCGAACTTCGCTTTCAAGTCGGCGAGCTGCTCGGTCGGCACGTCGCCGTTGGTGTCGACTTCGCCTGCCTCGAAGCGCTTCATGGCCGTCGCCCGGTCTTCCAGCGAAATGAAATTGACCGTGTCGATCTGCACAGTAGCGGCGTCATAGAACTTGGCGTTTTTCACGAGTTTGATGTGATCGTTGGGCACGAATTCGGCGAGTGTATAGGCGCCGTTCGAAACAAGATTGCCGGGTTTGGTGAAGTCGGCGCCCTTGGCTTCGACATTGGCCTTGTTCACCGGAAAGGTGACCTGGTGCGTCAGCATCTCGAGAAAATAGGGTGTTGAGGCATTCAGTGTCACCTCGAAGGTCATGTCGTCAACGGCCTTCACGCCGAGTTCACCCACCTTCTTCTTGCCGGCGGTGATGTCTTCGGCATTCATCACGGGAGCCAGCATGTAGGCATATTCCGAAGCGGTCGCCGGATCGACGGCGCGGTTCCAGGAATAGACAAAGTCATGGGCGGTGACGGGCGATCCGTCAGACCATGCGGCGCCGGCCCGCATCTTGAAAGTCAAGACCTTGCCGTCGGCGGATGCGCTCCAGCTTTCGGCGGCACCCGGAATGACTTCGGCCTTGGCATTCTGTGACGTAAGGCCCTCGAACAGATCACGGAGAATGTGGGCTTCAACGACGGTCGAGGTCTTGTGCGGGTCGAGCGACGACGGATCGCCATCGTTGCCGCGATTGTAGACCACTTCGGCAAAGGCGCCCGATGCGGTCATCACCAGCATGGTTGAGCCCGCGAGCCATGATTTCAGTCCGATGTGCAAGTTCATGTTGTTCTCCCTGTCTTGTCCCGGCGCGGACATTGATGAGGCCACCGCGGCCGCCGCACGTGCCGGAGACTAGCACCAGAGCTTACGGCTGTCGCGGCTTGCGTCAACCCTCCTGCTCGCTATTGGCGGATCAAGTGCTTCAGCCAGCGGGCCATGGGCGGCATGAGCAGCAGGCAGAGCAGAGCTGCCGTCAGCAGCATCGCGGCCATCACGCCGCCCAGTTCGGCCACCGCGGCGCGGCTCGAAATGGTCAGCGGCGCAACGGCGCCCGCCAGCACCAGCGGCGGCAGCAATCCGGCACGCATTGCGGTCGCATTGAGTTGCCGGTCCTCGGGCGTGGCAGCGGTCAAGTGCCCGGCAATCGCCACGCAGGAGCAGATCAGCACCGCCGCGGCAGCACTGGCGGCCGCCAGCATGGCCGAGTTGATGACGATGCCGAAACTCACGGCGGCGGCGGCGGTGAGCGTCACGAAGGCGGTGACGGGCACCATTGAAAGCACGAATCCCGTCAGGTTGCGCAGGGCCGCGAGCGCCAGGATGGCGGCGCCGACCAATGCGGCGGCAAGCGCCAGCAGGGTTTCGTGATGGATGATCTCGTTCCGCGCCAATGCCGCGATCGGTTCGCCGGCAGCCTGCGGCACCGTCCTGCGGATCGAGGCGGCAAAGCTTAACGAGCCGATCCCCGGTTTCGGCATCACTTCGATCCGCCACAGGCCGCTTTGCGAAACGAAACGGTGCAAGAGCCCCGGATCGAGATCGGCGATCTCCGGTTCCTTCAGGACCGCGAGCCGCTCCGCGCTGCGCGTGAGTTCGCCCAGCCCGGAGAACAGGGCGTCTTCAAGGGGCAGAACCCGGGTGGCGGTGGGAGGCGCCATGTTGACATAGCCCTCCAGCGCCGTGCGGAGGCGGTTGGCCGCCGCGCGCAGGTCCGCCGAGGCCGAGGCATTGGCGGCGATGGCCGCCAGTTGCATACCAAGTTCGGTCAGTCCGTTCTGCAGCGTTTCATCGTCGGCGGCCGGGCGCGGCGACGGAATGATGGCGAGCGCCCCTTCGAACCGGCGCAGTTCTGCAATCTTTCCGGGCGTGTCAGGCGGCATGAACTGCGCCACGGTGCGGATGGCGCCGATTTCCGGCAGCTTGGCCAGTTCCCGCACCACGGCATCGGCCTCCTCCGGCCCCACCAGGATATGCACGGCGCCACGCGCGTCGGGCGATTCGAGGAACAGTCCGGGGTTGGACGGCAGGTGGCGTTCGCCAAAGCGCACGGCGGGCAGGAAGGCGGCGCTGAACACGGCGGCGGCAACGACGATCATGGCGGCAACGTCGAGGATATTGCGGGCGTGAAAGGAGGCGGGCTCGGCCAGCGCCTCGTCCAGCCAATGCGGCTCACCCACATGAAACCCGGAGTCGAAGACGGCAACCGCGGCGGGCAGGAGCGCCAGCGTGGCCAACCAGGCCACGGCAGCACCGGCAACGGCGATCACCGAGAACTGGCTGAGCGAGGGCACTTGCCGCACCAGCCACGAGGCCCAGAAGGCGCAGAAGATGAACATGTACACCGTCACCACACCGCCACGCTGCTGGGCGGCCAGCATGAGCGCCGGGGTCAGCGACAGGCCTCTGGCGCGGTTCTGCGCGTAGCTTAAAGTCAGCATGGCGCTGGTGGCAATCGAAGGGGCCAGTGCCGCTCCCGCAAAGGACCATGTGGCGCCATCGAGCGGCTGCCGGAGGATGGCGGCGGCCGCCGCCGCCATGGCAACCGTCACCAGACCCGGCAGCAGCACGGCAAGTGTCAGGCGGAAGGACCCGAGCCCGGCGCCAAGCAAGGTGAGCGTCACCAGCCCCGAGAGAACGGCGGGCACCAGGAAATCGCGTAAGGGATTGACGGGGCTGCCCAGGGCCCGCCGCGGCCACAACCAGCGCACCTCCCGCAAACCCTCGGTGGAAGTGCTGGCGGCGGCGGCAGCGGCACGTTCGCGGCCCGGTTGGGGTTCGGCCACCACGAACCAGCGCGTGCCGCGGGTTTCGGGCGCCAGCCCCGCGAGGCCCGGCCAATGGACCGGCGCCGAGATGCCCCGAACCTCGCCCTCGATGGTGTCCGCCGCGGCCAGCAGCAGGGCATCGAGACCGGGCGGCGAGCGCCCCTGCTCCACCGCCTTGGCAATTTCGACCACCAGGGCGGCCAAACCCAGCATGTCGGGGGCCGCGGCCAGGGCTTGATAGAGAGGCTGCATCTGCAACACGCCATCAACGCGGGCGCGGATATCGGCGGCCTCGTGAAACAGCATGGCGTTGGTTTCGTAGAATGCGCCCGTGCCCGGCACGAAGGCCGAGGCGAAGAGATCGGACCGCTGCATCAGGGAGGCCGACAATGCCAGGGCCTGACTCCTAGCCGCGCCGCTGTCGCGGTTCTCGATGATGGCCAGAAATGTCTGGTCGATCCCGGGAAAATTCTCCTCGAGCCTCTCTTGCACCCTCGCGGTCGCATCATCGAGCGTGACGCGGGCATCGGCATCGGGGTCGATGGCAAGTGCCGCAAAGGCTACGGCACCGCACAGCAGCGCCAACAGGATGAAACCTGAGACGACGGCATAACAATTGCTGGCCGAAAACCGCGCCAGCTTGGCAAAACCGTTGGGCTTTAGTTTGCGCCGCCGGTCCGCCTTGCTCTGCAGCTTGCCGCTCCAATGGGGCTGTTCCCATTCCATCCTGACGTCGTAACCCCTTAGGCCCCGGTTGCAGATTCGCTCTGGCGCCCGCATCATAGGGAAGAAAGCCGCCAAGGAAAGCAGTGAGGATCATGGCCAGAAGCCGAACACGGAATACCGCATGGGGCACGGAAACGCTGGCCGTCCATGCGGGCGAATTTGTCGATCCCGTCACCAGGGCCTCCTCGCCCAATCTGGTGATGTCGTCGACTTTCGCGCCAGCCACGCTCACCGGCTTTTCGGCGCGCGACGAACAGGGCTTTGACGGCTATGTCTATGGCAGGGTGTCGAGCCCCACGGTCAAGCAGCTCGAGGACAAGCTCGCGGCATTGGAAGGCGGCGAGACGGCGCTGGCATTCGCTTCGGGCGTCGCCGCGGCGCACGCGCTGATCTGCGGGCGGTTGAGCCGCGGTGACCACCTGATCCTGCCCGATGCCAATTACGTCGGCATCGCGGAACTGGCGCGCGACACGCTGCCGCGTTTCGGGATCGATGTTTCCCTCGCCGATCTGTCGCGCCCCGATGAGGTGGCCGCCGCCATCCGTCCCACCACGAAAATGCTATGGCTCGAATCGCCCGCCAACCCGGCCATGAAGCTGTGCGACATTGCGCTGTTGTCCGATCTCGCGCATCGGGCGGGCGTGCGCGATGTGGCGGTCGATTCGACCTATGCAACGCCCATCGCCACCAACCCCTTGGCACTGGGCGCCGATTTCGTCATGCATTCGCTGACCAAATATATCTGCGGCCATGGCGATGCGATGGGCGGTGCCATCCTCGGGCGCAAGGCCGACCTGGCGGCGCTCAACCTTGAAGCCTCGGTGCATTTCGGCGGCATCCTGTCGCCCTTCAATGCCTGGCTCATCCTGCGCGGGGCGGGAACCCTGCCCATCCGCATGCGCGCCCACGAGACCGCGGCGCTGAAGGTCGCCGCTTTCCTCGAGCAGCACCCGGAGGTGAGCAAGGTCTTCTATCCGGGCCTCGCATCGCATCCCCAGCATCAATTGGCCAGGCGCCAGATGCGCAATTTCTCCGGCATGTTGACCTTCCAGACCAAGCGCTCGGGTCCTGAGATCGCCCAACGCATGGTCGATGAGTTGGAGATCATCCACTACGCGGTGTCGCTCGGGCACCACCGCAGCCTCATCTACTGGATCGGCACGGATGACATCCAGACCTCGACCTTCCGGCAAAGCGGCGAGGCGCTGGAGCGTTACCGCGCCTATGCCGGCGACGGCGTGTTCCGCCTGTCGGTGGGAATCGAGACGGCGGAAGACCTGATCGCCGACCTGGCCAAGGTGCTCAGGTAATGGATGAAATCTGACACATGGTACCTGTTTCACGTCTGAAATGGGATAGACATGGGTTGACTGCTTAGGGCCAAAGCGAGACGTAAGCAATCGACACTTGCCAGGGAGATGCGCGGCTGGAGCAGCCATCGGTGAAGTTGCGTGACTTCACCAATGGGCCTGTTCGAATCCAGGACCGTCACGCCGTAGCATTGAGCTTGGCGAGTACATCCAACATCGCAGGAGACAAGTCGGTGTGATGGTGCTGCAGTTTCCAGACACCTTTCTCAAGGCGGTAGACGTTTGTTACACGTTGATCAATGACGGCTGTATGCCCCGCAAGCGTGATATTGCCTTTTTCCACGCCCGTCTCCACCGCCAGATCCTCGCCAACATCAATCCGTTGATCGACAATAGCGATATTGCCGCCTTTGGCTATGCTGGCGACCTTCGCAAATGACCCCAGGACTGTATCGCTCCCAAGCTCGCGACCACCTATCGGATGCTGGGCGGTTGCATTCTTGCTCTTGGTCCAGGCATCCTCCATCGGCCCGGTATCTCCGTTGGCCATCTTGTTGAGAGCCGCATAGAACTTCTCCGACGCTTTTTTGACTTCGCTTTCTTTTGACATGATCACGTCTGCCTTTCTGATGGTGATGTGGATTGTTATGCGGCTGTTGCCTCGGTGCCTGACTTAACGTTACTGAAGAATTCCTTACGTTCGTTGGACTTCGGATAGGGTTCGGCCGGAACTTCAACGCCCAGGAATGTGCACAGAGGTTGCCAGCCGTCGCGAGGCTGGAACACAAGCGCGCGGCCCGTTTGGGCCAAAGCCCGCACCCTCGCTTCGTTCTCGCGGTAGGCTGCGAGAATGCCATCCTTGTCCGTCTTGCCTCTCAAGGCTTTGCCGATGATCACTCTTTCGATCATCTTGAACCATGACATGGCGGCTTCAGGCCAATTTGACTTGTCCAAGATGAGCGGCAGGATCGTCTGCGAAAAACTCTCGTACCAATCAGCTGGGTCACGCTGGCTCAGGACTACTTTGGCATCGGGATAGGCGGACAGAACTTCCTGCCAATAGGCTGATGTGGGGAAGTCGACGGCCGACTGGTAACCACTAAAGATTGCATCATAGTCCGGCTTGCCAGCCGCAACATTAGACCAGAGGTCAGTCTGCGCCGTGTTGCCGATGACTTCCGACATGTGATGGCAAGGTCCGAAGCCAAGCCGCTCGAGGGCGTGCTTCAGGGAAAGTGTACCTGTTCTGCCAAATCCAGCGCCGATGATTTTGAGTGCCATAGCTTGCTCTCTGCTATATGAATGATATCGATTATGGTTCGCGGTCGGTGTGCGTCTGTTGAAAAAAACCTATACTAATCACCCAAAAACAGCAAGAGAAACGATTTCATATGTCATGAATCAAATCGATTTAAGTCGCGTAGATTTGAACTTGTTAGTGGTATTTGAGGTTCTCATGGACGTTCGGAGCGTCACGGCGACTGCCGAAAAACTGAATCGAACCCAATCCGCCATTAGTCATTCACTCTCCCGTTTGCGGGATCAGCTTGGCGACCCGCTGCTGGTCAAAGTGGGCGGAAGAATGAAGCCCAGCCCGTTTGCCGAACAGCTGATCGAGGATGTGCGTCCGATCCTCCGCGGCATTAGGCGGGTTATAGCACCTCGCCAGATATTTGATCCAGCGACCGTCAATCGGGTTTTTCGGATCGCAGTTCCGACAATTACGAGTCTGATTGCCCAGGTATCGTCACGCGTCGCGCGTGACGCACCGCATGCAAGAATCGAATGGTTGACCCCGCACCGCGATGTTTACGCGGAACTGAGCGAGGGCCTGATTGATCTCGCCCATCTCGGTGGAGAGCCGCGCTTGCCCGATGGGCTCGAAGAACAAGTCATGGAGCCATTTTCCTGGGTGACGT
>JANPCA010000253.1:0-8151 GCA_031430715.1 Hyphomicrobiales bacterium
CGACGCGGGCCCGTCTAGGGGCGTTAAAACTTTCTCCTTACGGACGTATACGGTATTAGCTCAAGTTTCCCTGAGTTGTTCCGTACCCCTAGGAAGGTTCCCACGTGTTACTCACCCGTCTGCCACTGCTGTATTGCTACAGCCGTTCGACTTGCATGTGTTAAGCCTGCCGCCAGCGTTCGTTCTGAGCCAGGATCAAACTCTCAAGTTTGAAACAGCTCACTGTCCATCTTTCGACAAACAGCAATTGATCGCATTGCGTACAAATTGACGAGAGTTATGTGCATTCGATGTTTCCACCGAAGCATTATTGACTCTCATTTAAACGCAAACGACCGTTTGTTTCTTTCGGTCCAGGTTGCCCCGGACCCGCTAGAACACACGCCGCCTGCGTTTCTCTTTCTTTCTTCAACGATGTCAATCAGCGGGAAGGGATTGTTTACCCTTCAGTTGACTAAACGGACGAAAACTCGTACCGGCTCCCTTTCGGGCGGTACCGGCAGTTTTCGCCAGCTTCATCAGTTATTCACGCGAGGTCGGTGGCGCCGGGTGGCGCCGTGTCCCTCAGTGATGGCGCTTATAGGAGGGCGGCCCTTCGTGTGTCAAGCGCTTCGTCGCAGTATTTTCAAATTTGATTTAAGCAATTGAAATACAATAAAAATGTTGACGGCTCTTGGCCTGTGGACAAATGTTTGATGGCGGTTCCGGCGGGAATTTTTGTCCACTCGGACGAAATTTGCGGGGTTTCCGGCCGATTATTGGATGCCGTGCCGCACGGCCGTCATGTTTGCCGTTTTCCGCCTTGGTTAACGAAACAGAAACCCTAAGCTGGGAAACTGCACCATGGTATCCGGTTTCCGAATAGACCGGATCGAAGACGAGGCGTTCTACTCCTTGAGGACAATTGCTCACGGACCCGTCCGGGGGCCATTCGTCTGGGTGATTGACTTATCGGGGGTGAGCAGGCATTTTGTCCGGCACATGAGATGCTTCGGCATCCCGGCTCTGGACGAGGCCGTAGCGAAAAGTGAGTGTTGCTCCCGGCGGGAGGCCTGATATCGAGGGGATGTCGAACAGGCCGGAAACCAACGGGCCAGCAAATCGGACGAGGGGATTGGGGTATTGAACGATCGCGTTGACAGACAGTTTGGCGCCCGGACGCATGCCGGCGCGCTGCGGCGTCCGCCACAGCCATCGCGGGCTCCGGCTCCTGAAACCGAGAATCCCTTCGACGTCGAACCTGTTCACCACCGCTGGCTGCTGACCACATGTGTTGCCGGAATTGCCGGATCGCTGGTGATCGGCAGCGCCGTTCTCGGCATCTTCGGCGAAAACGCCGTGCCGCGCGACGCGCAGGCTTCGGTCGACAAGGCCTCCCTCACCGGCTCCTATCAGAATGTGCCGGAAGCTGTGACCGAGAATATCGCGCTTGGCGCCAAGGAATTGTCGGCCGCCTATCAGCCGCAGACCGATCCCCAGGATGAAATGGTGGTTCCGGAGCGCGACCTCACGGGGTCCAACAATTATCCGCAAATCACCTCCAGCGATCTGCCCTATGGCGACAGCAAGACCATCGTGCTCGATGCCGAGATCGAGGCCATCGGCGGCGAATCGGGCAACATCACCACCATCACCAAGCAGGTGCCGGCCGAACCAACGGACGAGACGTTCAAGCTCGCCAAGGGTGAAACGCTGATCGACGCGCTCACCGCGCGCGGTGTCAGCCCCGAGGCCGCCAAGTCGCTGTCAAACGCCGTCGAACCCATCTTTCCATCACGCATGATGAAGGAAGGTACTGCTTTCGAACTCACGCTGGACCGGCAGCTCGACTTCTATGGCCGGGAAGTGACCTTCCCGGTCGAACTGTCGTTCCAGCCGGGGCCGAACGAGAAGATCAAGGTCGAATCGGACGAAGACGGCCGTTTCGTCGCCTCGATCGACGGCGCCAAGGCCGGCACCAAATCGAAATACGCGGAATACAACCATTTCCGCACCAAGACCAAGGTCGGCTCCAGCCTCTATGGCACGGCCAAGGACAACAAGATCCCCGATTACATCATCGCCGAACTGACCCGCGTCTTCTCCTATGACGTGGACTTCCAGCGCCAGGTGAAGGCATCCGACACGTTCGAAGTGTTCTACGGCAATCCGCTCACCGGCTCGTCCGCGAAGCGCAAGGTGCTGCACTATGCGCAGCTCACCCTCGACGGCAAGACCAGGACCTATTACCGCTACACGACCGCCGACGGGCAGACCGACTATTTCGACGACAACGGCCGCAGCGCCCAGAAGTCGCTGCTGAAGACGCCGGTGTCCGGCGCCAAGCTCACCTCCGGCTTCGGCATGCGCCGCCATCCTCTGCTCGGCTATTCCAAGATGCATACCGGCGTCGACTTCGGCGTGCCACAGGGAACGCCGATCCGCGCCGCGGGCTCGGGGATGGTCGAAATCGCCGGCCGCCATGGCGCCTATGGCATCACCGTCGAACTCCGCCACAACAACAAATACGAAACGCTTTATGCCCACATGAGCAAACTGGCGGCGGGCATCCGCCGCGGCTCGAAAGTGAACCAGGGCCAGATCATCGGCTATGTCGGCTCCACCGGCCGTTCGACGGGGCCGCATCTGCACTACGAAGTGCGCATGAACGACCGCGCGGTCAATCCCACCCGCATCAAGGCAGCAGGCGGACGGCAATTGGCGGGCAAGGAAGTGACGAAGTTCAAGCAGCTCAAGCAGCGGGTTTTGGCCATGATGCAGCAGGCCCCCTCAGCCACCCAGGTCGCCCAGGCCAAACCCTGAATCAGCCTTCAGCCGCCGCCCTGAATTCCGGAACGGCGGACAGTCTGGCATCGACCAGCGCTGCAACATCTCTCTCGATTTCACGATAGGCCGCGATGGCCTTGAGGCCAAGGCTGGTCAGCCGGGCGCCGCCACCGCCCGGTCCACCGGCATTTGATTCAACCAACGGCGCCAAAAACAACCGGTTCGACTCCTCGACCAGAAGCCAGGCGCGGCGGTAGGACATGGCCATGCCGCGGGCCGCCGCGGAAATCGAACCCTCCGTATGGATCAGTTCGAGGAGTTTCACCTTGCCGGGTCCGAGCCTCAAGCCCGGACCCAGTTCGATGCGGAATGAGGCATATGGAAAAGCTGTCATGGGCGATCAATGCCATGGCCTTGTGCCGTTGCGAAGGCCCTGCGATGAGGAACCATGCGCAGTTTTCTGACATTCCTGGTGGCCTATGTTCTGAGCCAGTTCTACCGCTCGTTCCTGGCCGTCATCGCGCCCGAACTGGCCAGCGAACTTGGACTTAATCCGCAGGCGCTCGGCAACCTGCAGGCCTTCTGGATCGGCGGGTTCGTGGCCATGCAATTTCCGGTCGGACTGGCGCTCGACACCATAGGACCGCGCCGCGCGGTCTCCGCCCTCATGCTGGCGGCGGTCATTGGCGCCCTTCTCTTCGCCACGGCCACATCGGTGCTGGCGCTCAACCTCGCCATGGCGCTGATCGGCATCGGCTGCAGCGCCATCTACATGGGGGCCCTCTATGTGTTCGGGCGGGTGAACCGGCCCGAGCAGTTTGCGCTCCTCTGTTCATGGCTTCTCGGCATCGGAACAGCCGGCAATCTCTTGGCCGCTTCGCCGCTTGGATTGCTGGCTCAGTCGATTGGCTGGCGCGCCGCCATGGTGCTGATGGCCGGGGCAACCGCGCTGTCGGCGGTCTCGGTCTTCCTGATGATCCGCGATCCCGAACGCATCGCCAGCCATGGCACCCACAGCTTCTGGTCCGGCATCGGCGAAGTGCTGGCGATCCGCGCCCTGTGGCCGCTGCTGCCCTTGACGGCCGTCAGCTACGCCGTGGTGTTGAGCGAGCGCGGGTTATGGGCCGGGCCGTATTTCTCAGACGTGCACGGCCTCGATCCGCTGACGCGTGGCCATGCCCTGCTGGTCATGGCGGCGGCCATGGCGGCGGGCGCTATGATCTATGGTCCGCTCGACCGTCTGCTGGGCACGCGCAAGTGGATCGTGGCGCCGGGCGTGCTGGCCACGGCACTGGGCTTTCTTTGTCTCGGAGTCTTCGATCTCTCCTTGACGCAGGCCAGCATCGCCATGGGTCTCGTCGGCGGATTCGGCATGACCTACGGCGTGCTGATGGCCCATGGCCGCAGCTTTGTTCCCGACCATCTGCTGGGCCGCGGTATCACGCTCTTGAACGTTCTGTTCATCGGCGGGGCGGGCGTGCTGCAGCCGGTCTCGGGCGCCCTGATGCAGGCCTGGGACTCCGCCGGTTTCAAGCAAAGCTATGGCCTCTTGCATGTGATGTTCGGAACCCTGCTGCTGGCCGCACTCGCCGTCTATCTCTTCTCGCGCGACAAGGCGCCCTGAACCTATTCCATGTGCCAGCCGTGGCTGACGATGATCGATTGCCCGGTCAGTGCCTTGTTGGGAAAGGCCGCGAGGAAGAGCGCCACATCGGCCACGTCTTCCAGGGTCGTGAACTCCTTGTCGACGGTGCCGGCCAGCATGATGTTGTTCACCACATCGGCCTCGCTGATACCGAATTGCCGGGCCTGTTCGGGGATCTGCTTTTCCACAAGCGGGGTGCGCACGAAACCCGGACAGATGACGTTGGCGCGCACGTTGTACGCAGCGCCTTCCTTGGCCAGCGTCCGCGCCAGCCCCACCAGCCCATGCTTGGCCGTGACATAGGCCGACTTCAGCGGCGAGGCCAATTTGGAATGGACCGAGCCCATGTAAATAACCGAGCCCGATTTTTGGGCGTACATATGCGGCAGGCAGGCCTTGGTGACCAGAAACGCGCCGTCGAGATGAATGGCCAGCAGCTTCTTCCATTCGGCAAACGGAAAATCCTGGATCGGATGCACGATCTGGATGCCGGCATTGCAGATGGCGATGTCGACCGTGCCGCAAAGCTTCACCACCTGGGCAATGCCGTCGTTAACCTGGGCCTCATCGGTCACATCCATGGCAACGGCGATGGCCCTGCCCGGCCCCATTTTCGTCAACTCGGCCGCCGTAGCCTCCGCCGCATCGGCCTTGAGATCGGCAATGGCGACGGTGGCGCCCTCCGCCACATAGAGCTTGGCAATGGCCCGCCCGATACCGCCCGCGGCCCCGGTGATGACGGCGATTTTGTTTTCAAGTTTCATGTGTAGTCCCTTCGAACGATGTTGCCGCTACAACCGCGCGCCGGGTTTAGCGGGAGTTGATGGGAGTGTGAAGTGGCGGTGGCACCATTCCCTATTTGTCATCGCCGGATTCATTCCGGCGACCCACGGTTCCGCGAACTCAAGTTCGCCACGCGTGGCGCGATGGGTCCCCGGGACAAGCCCGGGGATGACAAACCATGGGCGCAATCAATGCAAACTCACCACTTTCGGATCGACCGGTTTGCCGCCGATGGCCATACCATTGAAGGTGAGCGTGCCTGCCACGGCGTTGACATCGACCGTATCGCCGTCCTTCACGCGGCCCGCGAGCAGTTCCTCGGCCAGCGGATCCTGCAGGTTCTTCTGGATCACCCGCTTCAGGGGCCTAGCGCCATAGGCCGGGTCGTAACCCTTGTCGGCAAGCCAGGTCCTGGCCGCATCCGAGATCGTCAGCGTGATCTTCCGTTCACTGAGCAATTTCAGGAGGCGCCCAACCTGAATGTCGACAATCGAACCCATGTGCTCGCGGCGCAAGCGGTGGAACAGGATGATGTCGTCGAGACGGTTGAGGAACTCCGGCCGGAAGTGGCCCTTCACCACGGCCATCACCTCGTCCCTCACCACGTCGACATCCTGGCCCTCGCCGAGGTTCACGAGATAGTCGCTCCCCAGATTCGACGTCATGATGATCAAGGTGTTCTTGAAATTCACGGTCCGGCCCTGGCCATCGGTGAGCCTGCCGTCATCGAGCACCTGCAGGAGCACGTTGAAGACATCGGGATGCGCCTTCTCGATCTCGTCGAAGAGCACCACCTGATAGGGACGGCGGCGCACCGCTTCGGTCAAGGCGCCGCCCTCGTCATAGCCGACATAGCCAGGAGGAGCCCCAATCAGCCGCGAGACCGAATGCTTTTCCATATATTCCGACATGTCGATCCGCACCATGGCGTGCTCGTCGTCGAAGAGATAGGCGGCCAGCGCCTTGGTCAATTCGGTCTTGCCGACACCCGTCGGCCCCAAGAACATGAACGAGCCGATCGGCCGGTTGGGATCCTGCAACCCGGCGCGGGCGCGCCTCACAGCGGTTGCCACCGCTTCGACCGCTTCCGCCTGGCCAACGACGCGCTTGGCCAGTTCCTTCTCCATGGCCAGCAGCTTGTCGCGCTCGCCTTCCAGCATCTTGTCGACGGGAACGCCCGTCCAGCGCGACACGACTTGCGCCACATGGGATGCCGTCACCGCTTCCTCAAGCATGTTGGCGGAGCCCGCTTCTTCCGCCGCCTTCAGCTTCTTCTCAAGGCCCGGGATGGTGGAATAGGCCAGTTCGCCGGCCTTGGCGAAGTCGCCCTTACGCTGAGCCTGGTCGAGTTCAAAACGGGCCTTCTCCAACTCCTCCTTCACCTTGGAGGCGGAAGCGAGTTTTTCCTTCTCCTCCTGCCATTTGCGGGTGAAGGTTGCCGACTTCTCCTCAAGCTCGGCCAATTCCTTTTCAAGCTTGTCGAGACGGTCCTTGGAGGCCGCGTCGGTTTCCTTTTTCAGGGCCTCGCGCTCGATCTGCAATTGCATGATCTTGCGGTCCATTTCGTCCAGTTCCTCGGGCTTCGAATCGACCTGCATGCGTAAGCGTGCCGCCGCCTCATCCAACAAGTCGATGGCCTTGTCGGGCAGGAAGCGGTCGGCGATGTAGCGGTTGGACAGCGTGGCCGCCGCCACGATGGCCGCATCGGTGATGCGCACGCCATGGTGAAGTTCGTATTTCTCCTTGATGCCGCGCAGGATCGAAATCGAATCCTCGACGCTTGGCTCATTGACGAAGACCGGCTGGAAACGCCGCGCCAGCGCCGCGTCCTTCTCGACATGCTTTCGATATTCGTCGAGCGTGGTGGCGCCAACGCAGTGCAGTTCGCCGCGCGCCAAGGCGGGCTTCAAGAGGTTCGAGGCATCCATGGCGCCTTCGGATTTGCCAGCACCCACCAGCGTGTGCATCTCGTCGATGAACAGGATGACGCCGCCCTCCGCCGCGATCACCTCCGAAAGCACCGCCTTGAGGCGCTCCTCGAACTCGCCGCGATACTTGGCACCGGCAATCAAGGAACCCATGTCGAGCGACAGGAGTTTCTTGTCCTTCAGGCTCTCGGGCACATCGCCCTTGACAATGCGCAGCGCCAGGCCCTCGGCAATCGCCGTCTTGCCGACACCGGGCTCGCCGATCAGCACCGGATTGTTCTTGGTGCGGCGCGACAGAACTTGAATCGTCCGCCGGATTTCCTCATCGCGGCCGATCACCGGGTCGAGCTTGCCGCTTTGGGCCGCTTCGGTCAGGTCGCGGGCATATTTCTTGAGCGCGTCGTAGCCTTGCTCGGCCGACGCCGTGTCGGCGGTCCTGCCTTTGCGGATGGCATTGATCGCCTGGTTGAGGCTCTGCGGTGTGACGCCCGCCGCTTTCAACGCCTTCGCCGCCTCGCTCTGTTCGATCGACAGAACCTGCAGCAGACGCTCGGCGGAGACATAGCTGTCGCCCGACTTCTCGGCCATCTTGGTGGCGGCCTCGAAGACCCGGGCAAGCTCCGGCGACAGGTAGACCTGCCCAGCGCCACCTCCCGAAACTTTGGGCATCTTCTTCAGCGCCGCCTCGGTTTCCCTCAGCGCCAGACGGGCATCGCCGCCGGCCGCCTTGATCAGGCCCGCCGCCAGTCCTTCCTCGTCATCGAGCAGGACTTTCAACAAATGTTCGGGGGTGAAGCGCTGGTGGCCCTCGCGCAAGGCCAGCGACTGGGCCGACTGAATGAAACCGCGCGAGCGCTCGGTGTATTTTTCGAAATCCATGACTTATCTCCTCCTCGGCGCGATTTCCGGAGCCCCTGCCGGGCACTCCACGAAACGCCGTCAACGGTTGACCGCTCCATGGCCCGCCACCAAACCCCATGAGGCATCCGGCGTCAGACTGAAAGCTGCGATGGTGCTCATATGGGAATG
>JANPCA010000254.1:0-8206 GCA_031430715.1 Hyphomicrobiales bacterium
GTCCTCGATGCCGACCGACAGGCGCACCACGTCGGGCGTCGCTCCGGCGAGTTTCAACTGATCCGCGGTGAGCTGGCTGTGGGTGGTGGACGCCGGGTGGATGATGAGCGAGCGCGTGTCGCCGATGTTGGCCAGATGCGAGAACAGATGCGCCGATGACACGGCCTTGACGCCGGCATCGTAACCGCCCTTGAGGCCGAAGGTGAGCACGGCGCCCGCCCCCTTCGGGCAATATTTCTTGTGGAGCGCGTGGTGCTTGTCCTCGGGAAGGCCCGCATAACTGACCCATGACACGTTGGGATGCTGCTTCAGCCATTGCGCCACCTTGAGCGCGTTGTCACAATGGCGCTGCATGCGCAGCGACAGCGTTTCCATGCCGGTCAAGATCAGGAATGAATTCAGTGGTGCGATGGCCGGCCCCAGATCGCGCAGGCCCAGCACGCGCGCCGCGATGGCAAAGGCGATGTTGCCGAAGGTCTCGTGAAGTTTGATGCCGTGGTAGGAGCCATTGGGTTCCGACAGCAGCGGATAGCGCCCTGACTTCGACCAGTCGAAATTGCCGGCATCGACGAGCACGCCGCCCATGGAATTGCCATGGCCGCCCATGAATTTGGTGAGCGAGTGGATGACGATGTTGGCGCCATGCTCGATGGGCTTGCACAGATAGGGGGTGGCCAGCGTGTTGTCGACGATCAACGGCACGCCCGCCGCCTTGGCGATCTTGGAGACCGCCGCGATGTCGGTGATGCGGCCGCCGGGATTGGCGATCGATTCGATGAAGATCGCCTTGGTCTTGGGACTTATGGCCTTTTCGATGGAGGCCATGTCCTCGGCATCGGCCCACACCACATGCCAGCCGAAGGACTTGAAGGAATGGCTGAACTGGTTGATCGAGCCGCCGTAGAGCTGGCGCACCGCCACGAACTCATCGCCCGGCTGCATCATGGTGTGGAAGGCGAGAACCTGGGCGGCATGGCCGGAGGCTACGGCCAGCGCCGCCGTGCCGCCTTCAAGGGCCGCCACCTTGGCTTCCAGCACCGATTGCGTCGGGTTCATCAGGCGGGTGTAGACATTGCCGAAAGCCCGGAGCGCGAACAGATCGGCGGCGTGCTTCACATCCTGGAAGACATAGGCCGTGGTCTGGTAAATCGGCGTGATGCGGGCGCCGGTCGCGGGGTCGGGGGCGGCGCCGGCGTGAATTGCCAGCGTATCAAATCCGGGCGTTCTGTCGGCCATTGTCGTCTCCCTTGAACAAGTCGAGGCGCGACCATAGCCCGAGCCCGCGCAAACGACAAATGCGCAGAATTCAGAACGCCAGCATGCGCCGCAGCATATCATCCTTACCGAAGAACTGGTGCTTCAAGGCGGCCAGCCCATGCAGGATCACCAGCACCATCGCCACCTTGCCGCCGATCATGGCGCAATCAATAACCCTTCGTTCCCAGCCCCAGGCTCTGCACCTTGCCGCTTTCGTGCAAGCTTTGCGGGCGCGACGAGATCAGGCCCGAATTGCCGCCGACCCAGGCCCATTCGCCCGACAGCTTGCCATATTCCATCTTGGGACAGCGGTTCATGACGGCTTCAAGGCCTTGCGCCTCGGCGCGCGCCGCGGCGGCGTCGTTGCGCACCCCTAGCTGCATCCAGATGACTTTTGGCTTGTGCTCAAGCAGCAGCGCTTCATCGGTGACGATCCCCGCCGCTTCCGAATTGCGGAAGATATCGACCATGTCGATGGGCTTGGGGATATCCTTGAGCCTGCCGTAGACCCTTTGGCCAAGCAGTTCCCTGCCTGCCAGACCGGGGTTGACGGGGATCACCTCATAGCCCTTGCCGAGCAGGTATTTCATGACAAAGTAAGAGGGTCGCACCACGTTATCGGAGGCGCCAACCAGGGCGATGGTCTTCACCGACCGCAGGATGTTGCGGATGTAACTGGCATCGTAACTGTCGTGGTTCATGGCAGTTCGATGCGGCCTTGCGGGTTGAGGGGCATGGAGGGGTTGTAGGCCACCTCCCAGAGATGCCCGTCGGGATCGGCGAAATAGCCCGAATAGCCGCCCCAGAACACCTTCTCGGCCGTCTTGACCAACCTTGCGCCGCAGGAAACGGCATGGGCGATGACGGCATCCGCCTCAGCTTCACTCGTTGCGTTCCAGGCCAGTGCCACGCCGCGATAGGCGGGAGCGGGGGTGGCGGTGAGATGCGCGTCCTCGGCCAGCGCCTGGTGGCCAAAAAGCGCCAGCACTACGCCATTGACATCGAAGAAGGTTACATCGGCATTGCTGGCGGCCGAAGCCTTGAGACCGAGGCGCTCATAGAAACCGCGCGCCCGCACCATGTCGGCGACCCCCAGGGTTACGAAATTGATGCGGGGTATCATGGTTCGTCGCTCCATTGCGGTTGGCGTTTGCCGATGAAGGCGGCGATCCCTTCCTCTGCGTCGCGCGCCAGGAGATTGCTGGTCATCACCTGGGCCGTGTAGGCATAGGCCTCATCGAGGGCCAGGTCGATCTGGCGGTAGAAGGCCTCCTTGCCGGTCTTGACCGTCGCCATCGGCTTCGATGCGATCTTGCGCGCCATGTCCGCCACGCAGGCCGCAAGTTCGTTGGGCGGGACCACCCGGTTGACGAGGCCGATGCGCAGCGCTTCTCCGGCATCGATGATGTCCCCGGTCAGCAGCATCTCCATGGCATGCTTGGGCGCCACGTTGCGCGACAGGGCCACCATGGGAGTCGAGCAGAACAGGCCGATGTTGACGCCAGGCGTGCAAAACCGCGCGGCATCGGAGGCGGCCGCCAGATCGCAGCTTGCAACCAGTTGACAGCCGGCGGCACTGGCAAGGCCATTCACTTCGGCAATCACCGGGCGGGGATGGCGCACGATCGCCGTCATCAGCCGCGCGCAATCGCCGAACAGTTTAGCAAAATAGGCGGCCCCCTTGTCGCCATCGCCGCGATGAGCGGTGATTTCCTTGAGATTGTGGCCCGATGAAAAGGCGGGACCGAGGGCGGACAGGACGATGACGCGGACCCCCCGGTCTACCGCCGCCTCATCGAGCGCCCCCTGCAGCGCCGCCAGCATCGCTTCCGACAGGCTGTTGCGGGTGCCTGCATCGTTCAGCGTGAGGCGGAGCACGCCGCCGTCCAGCGCGCGGAGCAGGAACCCGCTCATTCTTCCTCGATGTCGAGCTGTTTCAGCTTTTCGAGAGTGACGGGATCGGCCATTACTTCGGCGATGACCTTCTTGTTGTTCTCGGACGGGATCATGGCTTTGAGCGAGGTGATCATGCGGTCCTTCATGTCCTGGGCCAGTTCCGTATCGGCCTCGATCTCGGCAATCTGTTGCAGGATATCGGCGGAGGGATCGTCGGTCACACTGGTAAAGGCGAAGGTCACCGTGGTGATCGCCAGATTCCAGTCATTGACAGTGGCAAAGCCCGCCGCCTTGATGTCGGCCTCGAAGCTCTTGCCCTCCGGGTTCTGGTCGACGAAGTCCTGCAGGTTCTCGTAGGATTCGAGATCGGAATTCTCGTATTTGGTCTTGACCAGCACATAGATGTCAAGCGCCCGCTTGGCGATGTCGGGGGTCAACTCCATGGTCTCGATGACCGGGATTTCGCCCAAGCTCAGGTCGTCGGGGCTGGTGCCTTCGCCTTCCTCCGGATCGGGCTGGGTCATGTCCTCGTCCGCCGGGGCAACGCCGTCGTCAACAATCTCGGGCACTCCGGGCACCGGCAGGGGTGAATCTGTCTGCGCGAATTTAAGGTCCGGAATCAGGGGCTTGTCCGGCAATCCCGTGGCCAGCGCCGCTGCCGGCAAGACATAGAGGCTGAGAAAAATCAACAATCCGCGCATGGCAATGAACCCCATCGGCCCCCAGCCTATGCCATGCTGGGGAACCGCGAAAGTGTCAATTCGGCGAATTGCGTGGCCCGCCTTGGATGCGGATGAGGTATTATGATACCGCATCTCGAAAAGCCCGGATTTGCTGGGGCTTTTTCTTGACAGGAGCGGAGCACCGCCCTAATGAGCGGGCCATCGAAAAGGGTGCGGCTGCGGCGGCACCCGTTCTTTTGACCTTGAACCCGGAACCAGAGACATCAGATGAAAACCTATACGGCGCGAGCCCAGGACATCGTGAAGAATTGGCTGCTGGTCGATGCGGAGGGCCTGATCGTCGGCCGCGCCGCCGCCATCATCGCCAACCGTTTGCGCGGCAAACACAAACCCACCTTCACGCCCCACATGGATTGCGGCGACCATGTCGTCGTCATCAATGCCGAGAAAATCCATTTCACCGGCAAGAAGCGCCAGCAGAAGTCCTACTTCCACCACACCGGCTATCCGGGTGGCATCAAGGAGAGGAATGCCGGCAAGATTCTCGAGGGCAAGTTCCCCGACCGCATTCTCGAAGCCGCCGTGCGCCGCATGCTGCCGGGCGGCCCGCTGAAGCGCCAACAGTTAACCCATCTGCGCATTTACGCCGGTGCCACCCATCCCCATGAGGCGCAGAACCCGGTGAAGCTCGACATCGCCGCGATGAACCCCAAGAACGCTGTGAGAGGCTGAGACCATGGCTGAATCAAGAACCCTAGCGGACCTCGGCAAGGCCATGGGGCTGGCGCCTGCCACATCGAGCACGGCGACCGCGCCCGCCAAGCCGAAGCTCGACTCGAAGGGCCGCTCCTACGCGACCGGCCGCCGCAAGAACGCCACCGCGCGCGTCTGGGTGAAGCGCGGTGCCGGCAAGATCACCGTCAACGGCAAGCCGATCGAGTCCTATTTCGCGAGGCCTGTGCTGCGCATGCTGGTGCAACAGCCGCTGATCACGGCGAACCGCGCCAGCGAACTCGACATCGACTGCACCGTCAAGGGAGGCGGCCTTTCGGGCCAGGCCGGTGCCGTGCGCCATGGCCTCGCCCGCGCCATGACCTATTTTGAGCCCGATCTTCGCGGCATGCTCAAGAAGGCCGGCTACCTGACCCGCGACAGCCGCATGGTCGAGCGCAAGAAATACGGCCACCCCAAGGCCCGCCGCAGCTTCCAGTTCTCGAAGCGGTAAGGTTTTACGTTACCTTGATGATCACACGGCCGGGGAGAGCTCCGGCCGTTTGTATTTGTGGCCGGCCCGGCAGTGGTAGGAACATGATATAGTGACAAGGATTTGCCTGATCGGCAATTCGCATGTCGCGGCCTTGCGTCAGGGCTGGGACATCGTGAGTCCAGAATTTCCCGATGTCGCCGCCGATATTTTCGGCGCCCACACCAAAGTGCTCAGGAACACCGGAAGCGAAGGCAGCGAGACGATCGTCAGCGCCCAGAAACCCGTGTGGCGCTTCTCGAAAGATGACGAAAGCCACCAGACGAGCCGCATCGATGTTGCGGCCTATGACTGTTTCGTCGTCGCCGGAGCAGGATTTGAAGCCCGTTGTGTGGTCAAGACCTACAATTGGTTGCAGTTTCCGGCCCTCAATGGCCGCAAGGAACAGATCGTCAGCCGCATGGTGTTCAAGGGTATCGTGCAGCGGCTCCTGGAGCAGACCGCCGCCTTTCATTTGGTGGGGCTTCTGACGAAACTCTCGACCCGCCCGATCTTCCTCGTGCCGGCCCCCATGCCGGCCGACAAGGGCTTCGCCGACCTCCAGTCGGAAACGATGGCACCGTGGATTGCCGCCGCCCAATCGCAGAATGCCGAACTGCTTCTTGCCGTCTATGACGAAGCCGTCAATGATCTGATGTCGCAAGGGTTGCACTTTGTGCCCCAGCCGCTTTCGACATTGGCAGGTCCACTTTCGAGCCAGCAGGGATATTCCGAGAATTCGGCCCGGCTGCGCTTTGTCATGGACGAGCTTCATCCCGAAACCGACTATTTCCACATGAACGGCGCCTATGGTGCCATTCTCTGGCGGGACATCATCGCCCAGTTCCGGGCTCTTCCACTTCCGCCAGTGGCAGGCATGCGTTAGCATGTGGACCGAACGCGGCGCCGTCCGTCACCATTCAGAGGAAACCTCAGCCATGGCCAATTTCTATTCGCACCTGCCGCCGCAGAACTTCTGGCGCACCGCAGTCAGCGAGAAATCGATCTTCAATGTCGAGCGCTTCTATACCCGCAAATTCGACATCACCCGAGAAGACCGCATCGCCGCGGCGGGAAGCTGTTTTGCCCAGCATGTGAGCGCCAACATGCGCCGCCGCGGCTTCAACATCATCGACGTGGAACCGGCCCCCGACTTCCTCTCAGCTTCGGAGGCCCGCGATTTGGGGTATGGCATCTATTCGGCGCGCTACGGCAACATCTACACCGTCCGCCAGATGCTGCAGCTCATCGCCGATGCCAATGGGGGCACGGTCCGCGACGAGGACTTTCTCGAAAAAAACGGCCGCTTCATCGACTTGCTCAGGCCCAATACCGAGCCCAAGGGTTTTGAATCCCTGGAGGAAGCCCGCTACGTGCGCCTCGATCACCTTGAGAAGGTCAAAGAACTCTACAGCAATGCCGATCTCGTCGTCTTCACCTTGGGGCTAACCGAGGCCTGGGAGCATAAGTCATCGGGAACCGTCTACCCGCTGCTGCCCGATACCCTGACCGATCAGGACAGCGGCAATTACGTGTTCCACAACTTTACTTACCCCGAGATCGCAGCCGATATCCGCACGCTGCGCCTGGAGCTTCAGGCCATGTCGCCCGGCGTCCGCATGCTCTTGACCGTGTCGCCGGTGCCCCTCACCGCCACCGCCAGCAAGAACCACGTGATGGTGGCCACCACCTATTCGAAATCGGTGCTGCGCGCCATCTGCGGCGGAATGGAAGCCGAATGCGCCGACGTCGACTATTTCCCGTCGTACGAAGTGATCTCGACCTCCCTGTCGCGCGGCGTTTTCTACGAACCCAACCTGCGCAACGTGAACCAGACCGGCGTCAACACCGCCATGGGCCTGTTCTTCGCCGAGCATGACCGCGAGCCCGCTGCGGCCAGGCCCGCTGCCAAGGCAAAGGTTTCGGACGAGGAAGAGGACGAGGTGGTCTGCGAGGAAATCATGCTTGAGGCCTTCTCGCGATGACCAGGCTCTGCGTCATCGGCAACTCCCACATCGCGACAGTGCGCAATGCCTGGCGCGACGTAGCGCGGGATTTTCCCGCCATCCAGCCCGAATTCTATGCCCAGCATGCCAATCAGCTCGTCAACGCCACCCTGAACACCCGCAGCGAAGTGACGGTCGAAGGCTCCCAGTTCTGGCTCTTCAAGCCGGACTCCGATGACCGGCAATGCGATTCAATAGCCGTGCAGCCGTTTGATGCCGTGGTGCTGATCGGTCTCCAGTTTGCCGCCCAATGCGTGCTGCGCCATTATCGGAAATACCATTATTTCGGCCTCAAGGGCCGCCGCCAGCAAGCCCTCACCCGTGACGCTTTCAAGAAGGCCGCACAGCAATCGGTGAACGAGACCGCCGCGCTGCATCTGGTGGGGCTTCTTAAAGGACGGATCTCCGGTCCGCTCTTCCTGGTGCCGACCCCACTGCCCAGCGAGCGCGGTTTCGACGATGCCGAAAAGCCCGGCATGATTTCCTGGCGCGCCGCCGTGGCCAATGGCGACGCCGAGGCCCTGTTGGGCATGTATGACGAAATCTGCGGCGGGATCGAAGCGGAGGGCACCGTCATCGTCCGGCAGCCTCAGGACACCAGGGCGAATTTCCGGTCGACCTTGCAGCATTTCGCCGACAATGCCTCGCGCACCATGAACGACGAAATCCGGCCCGACAATGATTACGTCCATATGAATGACGCCTATGGCGCGCTCATATGGCGCGAAATCGCCCAGGCGATGAAGGCCTCCGGGCTGCCGGTCTGACAGGCGCAAATGCAAGGAGGCCCGGGCAGGGGAACCCGGGCCTCCTCATCAGAGTCTGCAAAGCAGGAGGGGGGAGGAGCAGACTCTCGCTCTTGCGGGGCAGCAAGAGGACGCGAATTCGACGTAGTGCAACAGCTGCTGGATCGATCGGTTGCGGTTTCAGGCGGTAAACTTGATTTGTAATATAGGCCGCCCCCGGAAATATTCCAGTCAACTTGACGCACAGCGGTTTGATGGAAAAATCGCCGCAACTTCAAGAGATTGCCGGCAGCGCGATGGGATGTATCACGGCCAATCGCGGATTCGTGATGGCGCTTACTGTGATTTGAGTGTGTCCAAATAGGCAACGATCGC
>JANPCA010000255.1:0-9398 GCA_031430715.1 Hyphomicrobiales bacterium
CGACGATACGGTCGATCTCCTTGCGGATATCGCTCATGGTGAGGTGCGGCGTGTTGGGCATCGCCCGCGTCATGCGCCGCTTGCGGCTCAAGGTCAATATGCCGAGAATGCGCGCGGCTGTAGTGGGCGATAGGGCGTGACGCGGGCTTCCGGCACCACCACCCAGGGTCTCGCCCCCTGGCTGCCGCGAGCGGTTGTCACGCTTGTTCCACCGCTTGCGATTGTGATGGCATGGGCGCCCTTGCGCCACAGGTCGAAGCGGTCAATGCGCAAGGGCACGTTCCGGCAAAGCCCTCGCAGCGGGAAATCGGCAATCAGGATGTCGATGCCGGCGCAGTCCATGTGCTTGCCTTCCATGCCGCTGACAAAAACAACCTGTATTGCTTTCACTTTGGACTCACATCGCGTCTCATTGCAGGTCCAGCCCCGGCGCTTGACGGCATCGGCGGGGGTTATTTCCTCGCCATTCACCTGCAGCCATTTCTCGACCGTGAAACGCGCTCTTCGCGGGCGGGCCGGAACGAGCAGGCCTTGCGCATCGCGGATCGCCACGTTCTGGCCAGTACGCTCGATCAGGATGTCGGGACCGTCCGGCGACGCGAATGCCAGCCCGGCACCTAGCCCCATGAGCGCCAGGCCCGACCAGCGCCCGGTTCCGGCCAGCAGGCAGAGCACCGCGGCGCCACAGGCCATCAACGTCACCGCGAGGCCTGAAGATTGCGGCACGATCACATAGGCGCCGGGAAATCCCGCCACCCAGTCGGAGATCAGCAGCACCAGCCTCAGTCCCTGCCCCATCACCCACAGCGGCAAGGCCTCAAGCCCCAGGGGCATTAGCACGGCTGAGAGCAGCGCCATGGGCATGACGAGAACGCCGATGACCGGCAGGGCCAGGCCATTGGCGATCACACTGAAGGGCGCCATGCGTCCGAAATGATAGGCGGCGGGGATCGAGGACATGGTGCCCGCGACCAGCGTCGTCAGCACCGAGATGGCGGCGGCCAGCAGAAGTTTGCGGCCCAGGCGCCAGAGCCAGTGGCGTACCGGCGCCGCTTCGCCATCGCGCCCCGCCATCAGCCTCGACCAGGCCTCATAGAACGCCACCAGACCCAATACCGCGAGGAAGGACATCTGGAAGCTCGCCTCGATCGCCGCTTCGGGTTCGAGGATCAGGACCACGATGGCGGCGATGGCGAGATTGCGCGCAGAGAGTGCCGGGCGGTCGGCCATGACGGCGAAGAAGACGACCGCGATCATGATGAAGGAGCGCTGCGTGGCGACACCGGAATCGGCCAGCAGCATGTAGAACAGGCCCATGCCCAAGGCCAAACCCGCCGCCCATTTCTTGATCGGGTAGCCCAGCGCCAGGCGCGGCACCAGGGCCAGGGCGGCGCGCGCTGTCCAGAATACGCCACCCACCACCAGCCACATATGGAGGCCCGAGATCGACAAGATGTGGAACAGGCCGGAAACCAGAAGACTCTGATTGAGATCCTTGGGGATGGTGCTGCGCTCGCCGGTGATGAGAGCTTCGGCGAAGGACGCCAGCGGCTCGTCGAGGACGGCGCGGATGCGCTCACCCATGGTGCGGCGGATATCGGCCAGGGTGGCGTCGAGCCAATAGGTCCAGGGAATGGCGGGATCGAGCGTCACGATGGGCGCCGCAATCCTCCCGGTTCCGCCGATGCCTTCGAACCACAGGCGCTGGCCGTAATCGAAGCCGCCGGGCTGAACCGGTGTTGGCAGCGGCGACAGGAAGGCTTTCGCCTCGATGCGCGTGCCGGCCTTGGGCTCACCCAGCTTGGTGGATGCCGACAGGCGCAGGCGTTTCGGCGTGCGGTCCCTGGCCTGTCCCGCGATCTCCTCGACCTCCAGGATGATGGTCAGGCGGCGGGCGGCGGCGGTATCGGCCTTGACCACCCTGCCTGTCACCAGAACCTCCGCCGTGGTGGCGCGCAGCAAGGGCGTGGCGGTAACATCGCTGCGCAGCTTGGCCAGCGCGAAGCCTAGGGCGAGCAGCGCCACGAGGCTCAAGATTGGAACGCTGCGCCCCAGCCAGAGCAAGGCCAGCCCCAGGAGCGCAATGGCGGCGGTTCCGAAAATGGACGGTTCGGTGGCCAGTGTGAAATAGGTCCAGATGCCAAAGGTGAGCGCAATGGGCGACCACAGGAAGGCGCGGCCCTCCTGACGGGCGGCGATGGCCCGCCACCAGCGGAATGTGGTTGCGCCGGTCTCCCGGTCTTCGCCCGTGGGCTCGAAGGCGCCCGCGACCATGGCTCGATCCCCTTAACGTCCACGCGCGCCCATGCTAAGCGGCGGCACTGTCCAGCAAATACAATTCCCCAGCGTTAGTCTATATGGAGAACGGCGCATATGTCATCGCCAGTGTCATCGCCAGTCATCACCCGGTTTGCCCCCTCGCCCACCGGCTACCTGCATATCGGGGGGGCGCGCACGGCCCTGTTCAACTGGGCCTATGCCAGGCGCATGGGCGGCAAGATGCTGCTCCGGATCGAGGACACCGACCGCGAACGCTCGACGGCGGGTGCCATCGACGCCATCCTCGAAGGCCTCACCTGGCTGGGCCTCGACTGGGCCGGCGAAGCGGTCTCGCAATATGGCCGTGTCGAGCGCCACCGCGAGATTGCCGAACAGCTCCTGGCCCAGGGCAAGGCCTATCGCTGTTATTGTTCGCCAGCCGACCTCGACGCCATGCGCGCCAAGGCCGAGGCCGAGAAGCGCCCCATCCGCTATGACGGCACCTGGCGGGACCGCGACCCTGCCGGGGCCCCGGCGGGCGTCAGGCCGGCCATCCGCTTCCGGGCGCCGCAGGAAGGCGAGACGGCGATCGAGGATGCCGTGCAGGGCCGCGTGGTCATCCCCAACAAGGACCTGGACGACCTCATCATCCTGCGCTCGGACGGCAATCCGACCTATAATCTCTCGGTGGTGGTGGACGATCACGACATGTGCGTCACCCACATCATCCGCGGCGTCGACCACCTGACCAACGCGGCGCGGCAGATGCAGATTTACCGGGCCATGGGCTGGCGGGTGCCGCACATGTCGCATATTCCGCTGATCCACGGGGCCGACGGCGCCAAGCTGTCAAAGCGCCACGGCGCCCTGGGGGTCGAGGCCTACCGCGCCATGGGTTATCTGCCGGGCGCCATGCGGAACTATCTGGCACGGCTCGGCTGGAGCCACGGGGACGATGAGATTTTCGCGACGGATCAACTGGTTGAGTGGTTCAACCTCGAGCAGATCGGCAGGAGTGCCGCGCGCTTCGATTTCGCCAAACTGGAGAATCTCAACGGTCACTACATCCGGCATACACCCGACGCGGAACTGCTCGCACAATTCATCGATTTCCTGCCCCATGCCGAGGGCGGCAAATCCTTATTGGCGCAAGTCGACGACGCCATGATGGCCAAGCTACTGCGCGCCATGCCGGGCTTGAAAGAGCGGGCCAAGACGCTCGTGGAACTCATGAAGAACACGGGTTTCCTGTTCGCCGTGCGGCCGCTGGCTCTCGATGACAAGGCGGCGCTAATCCTCAAAGACGGAGGCCGCGAGGCGATCGCCGGGCTGATCCCCGGGCTCGAAACCACCGAGGATTGGACCGCGTTGGCGCTGGAGACGGCCGTCAAGGCCCATGCCGAGGCCCAAGGCCTCAAGCTCGGCAAACTGGCCCAGCCATTGCGCGCCGCCCTCACCGGCACAAGCACGTCGCCGGGGATTTTCGATGTGTTGGAGGTGCTGGGACGGGAAGAGGCATTGAGGCGGTTGCGGGACGTCCTTTGACACCGGGGAGTATTGAGCGGGCGGTGAGTGTGCTGGTCATTCTTGCTCACCCATGATAGCATCGCCAATTATGGAGAAAACAAAAAAACCGTTCGATCTGACAATCGAGGAATTGACCGAAGCTGGCCGTGCCGCTTCAGCTGAAGCGGTAGCAATTGCAAGAAGCAAGGGTGTGCCAGTCGCAGGCAAAGAGGCACGCTGTATTGGCTCGGCCGAGCTTTCCAAACTGCAAAGCCTTGGAACCAAGAGCGGGGTGAAGACGGGGTGATTCATCCTGATTTGACTGTGATAGGTGGTCCCAATGGATCGGGAAAAACCACCCTCATAGCCTATCTGATGAACCAAGGCGTTGATTTAGGCCGCTACATCAATGCTGACGACATCGCACGGGATCGCGGTCTGAAGGGCGACGCAGGCACAATTGCGGCCCAGCTTGAGGCAGAACGGAAGCGCGAGGAATGCTTGGCCAATCGGCATAGCTTCTCCTTCGAAACGGTCATGTCACACATCAGCAAAGTTGAGTTTATGCGTCGTGCCAAGGCTGTGGGATACCGTGTCACTTTCTTTTTTGTGGCAACGGACGATCCGGCGCTAAACGTGTTGCGTGTGCAGACGCGCGTTGAATTGGGTGGACATGACGTGCCCAAGGACAGAATTTTGGCCCGCTATCGCCGCTCCATCGCCAATCTGCCGGCGGCTTTGGCCATTTGTGACAAAACCACCGTTTTCGATAACAGTGCCCTTGGCGGTAGTTCGGGTGGACTATCATTGCGGCCCATCCTTACCGCGCACAACTCGTTGCTGGGCGGCTTGTGGATGAAACTCTCGCCGACATTTCCGGTGTGGGCACTTGAGGCGTCAAGAGTGTCCCAATTCGGTTTTGAGTTCCAGAACATCGAAGCTGCGCCGGATGGCAACGTATTTCTGCAGTTCCGTCACAGTATTTCGGCAATTATTTCCACAGCGGCCGCAATCGATGATGACATCGTCCAGATAGCAACAGAATGCTTGCAGGAAGCCGCGGTGAACACTTCTGTTACGAACCCAAACGGCAAAAACCCATGATCGACCAATACGACAGTTAGGTTGACCTGTTCTTGCTGCAGTGCAATAGTTTGCAACGAGACGAAGATGGGAGGCCTCCATGGCTGGTGAAGCGAAGAAAGCGACCTTGACCTACGGCGACAAGACCCTGGACATGCCGCTCAAATCCGGCAGCATGGGCCCCGATGTCGTTGACATCACAAAACTCTATGCCCAGGCGGGTCTCTTCACCTTCGACCCCGCCTTCACCTCGACCGCGTCTTGCGAGTCGAAGATTACTTTCATCGATGGCGACGAGGGCGTGCTGCTCTACCGCGGCTATCCGATCGAGCAGCTGGCCGAACAGGGCGACTTCCTCGAAACCTGTTATCTTCTCTATTACGGCGAATTGCCCACCCCCTCGCAGCGCAAGGAATTCGACAAGAACATCACCTACCACACCATGGTGCACGAGCAGATGGCGCAGTTCTTCCGCGGCTTCCGCCGCGATGCGCATCCGATGGCGGTGATGGTGGCGATGGTCGGAGCGCTCTCGGCCTTCTATCACGACTCGACCGACATCAACGACCCGCGCCAGCGCGAAATCGCCTCGCACCGGATGATCGCCAAGCTGCCGACCATCGCCGCCATGGCCTTCAAATACCATATTGGCCAGCCCTTCGTGTATCCGCGCAACGATCTGTCCTATGCGGCGAACTTCCTGCGCATGTGCTTTGCCGTGCCCTGCGAGGACTATGTGGTGAACCCGATCCTGGCCCGCGCCATGGACCGCATCTTCATCCTGCACGCCGACCATGAGCAGAATGCCTCTACGTCCACGGTGCGCCTGGCGGGCTCGTCGGGGGCCAATCCCTTCGCCTGCATTTCGGCGGGCATCGCCTGCCTGTGGGGGCCGGCCCATGGCGGGGCAAACGAAGCGGCCCTGCAGATGCTGAAGGACATCGGCGATCCGGCCAAGGTGCCGGAGTTCATCGCCAAGGTGAAGGACAAGTCGTCCCAGATCAGGCTGATGGGCTTCGGCCACCGGGTCTACAAGAACTACGATCCGCGCGCCAAGATCATGCAGAAGACGGCGCATGAGGTGCTGGGCGAACTTGGCATCAAGGATGATCCCCTCCTCGAAGTGGCGCGCGAACTGGAAACGGCGGCGCTGAACGATCCCTATTTCATCGAGCGCAAGCTCTACCCCAATGTGGATTTTTATTCCGGCATCATCTTGCGCGCCCTGGGCTTCCCGACCTCGATGTTCACCGTGCTCTTCGCGCTGGCCCGCACGGTGGGCTGGATCTCCCAGTGGAAGGAAATGATCGAGGATCCGAACCAGAAGATCGGCCGCCCGCGGCAGCTCTACACGGGAGCGCCGCGGCGCGATTATAGGCCGATGACCAAGCGGGGGAAGTAGGGTTCAAGCAGGATTTGGCCGCTGCCCAGCGACCAGCAGTGCGGGCGTACCGGTCTCGACGGTGGCGATGTCGATGAAGCCGGCAGCAGCCATCCGTGCGCTGACTTCGCCTGGTTGCCATGGGTGACCGCCGCCGCGGATCACCCTGAGGGCGGTCAGCTTTTCACCAATAGGTGATGGCGCGGGTCCATAGAGACCAAAGACCAGGGTTCCTCCGGGCCGCAAGGCCCGGAATGTGCGGCCGATGGCTTCAGCCGCGATGTTCTCGGCGATAAAGGGACCGGCAAACCAGGCCAAGGTGAACGCCTCGCTGTCATCCATGTCTTCCACCCCCTGGGCCCTGAGGGTAATGCGGTCCGCTACCCCGGATGCCGATATATTGGCGGAGGCCAGTCTCAGCGAGGGCGGCCAGGGATCGATTCCGGTCACGGTAAGACCCGTCCAGGCCCGGGCCGCTTCGATGGCAAGCCAACCTGTACCTGTTCCGATATCGAGAAAAGAACCACCCGGACCGATGGCGCTGGCAAGGGCCGGCCGGTTCCGTGCCAGATCGCCGATCACCTGAACAATGACCTTCGAAGCCCTCCCCTGTGCCTCAAGGATGGCAGCGTCCTCATAATGCCAGCCAGGCGGCCGCGCCGGTTTCTCAAGCAGATCGAGCGCCTGCCGGAAGAACGCATCGATGAAGGAGAGGACCATCTGCTCCTGCGCGGGCGCCATATCTTCCAGAATATCCGGTGCCTCCTGCCCGGCGATCTCAACAAGCAAGGCACGAACGCGCGGATCAGGAACCAGTCCTTCACGTCGAACCCGGAGTTCGGCACCAATGGCGGCCAGCGTCTCCAGCGATGCGTTAAGTTTTTGGCAGGCGCCGAGCAACGATTGCACACTCATGAGTCACGTCCTTCCGACCGGCCAGTATTCAGACTAACGCGCGATCTACCCCACCCGGATGCAGTGCCCGGTTACTTAACTTCCGCGCTCGTTCATCAGCATGGCGCCGATTTCGGCTTCGGCGACCTTCCTGCCCTCGACATGGGCCTCGCACCAGTATTTCCACACCGGGGCGCGCTTGTTGCTGAGCTTTACCTTGATGTGAACCGTGTCGCCCGGCAGCACCGGCTTCCTGAATCGGGCCTTGTCGATCGACATGAAGAAGACGAGTTTGCCGGCATGGGCATCGCCCAGGTGATCGAGCACCAGGGCGCCTGCCGTTTGCGCCATGGCCTCGACCAGCAGCACGCCGGGCATCACCGGCTTTCCTGGAAAATGGCCCTGGAAGAAGGGTTCGTTGATGGTGACGTTCTTGATGGCGGTGCCGCTGTCCTCGCCGTCCATGTCGATCATCTTGTCGATCAGCAGAAACGGATAGCGGTGCGGCAGGAGCTTCATGATGCGGGCGATGCCGGCGCTTTTCAGTGTCTTAGCTTGCGTCTCGTCGGACATGTCGCGTTCCTCAAATGCAGCGGACGGCCACGGATGCGATCCATGGGCCGTCCTAACTTATACTAAGTCTTGCTCAAGCTAGAACGAATTCCATTAACTTGGAACAGTACTCTCTCTATTCCGTTATGGTCCGCGAAAGCGGACCATCCATCTTGGCGCGCGTGGACAGAATGGTTCCTCCGCTTGCGCGGAGGGTGACGGATTCACCGGGTGAATCAAACCGGCGGGATCCGCTCTAGAATCGCGTTCCGACCGAGAAGCGGAACCATTCGGTCTCGTCGTAATCGGCCTTCATCAGGGGATAGGCGGCTTCGAAGCGTAAAGGTCCGAAGGGCGATTGCCAGATCAGGCCGGCACCGACCGAGGCGCGGAAATCGGCGCCATCGAAGACCTTGCAGTTCGCCACCGCGCCGAAGTTGCAATTGCCCGTGCCTTTCTTGACGGTCTTTTCGGGTGCTCCGAAGACCGTGCCGAAGTCGGAGAAGACCGCGCCCTCGATGCCCCATTCCTCGGGCAGGCCCAAGGGGAAGTTCATCTCCACCGTGCCGATCGCATAGGTGGTGCCGCCGATGGCATCGTTGTCGCCGTCATTGCCGCGCTGACGCGGGCCAACGCCCGAGCGCAGGAAACCGCGCAGCGTGTCGCCGCCCTTGAAGTAGCGGTCCTGGAGCGGCACCTCTTCGCCCGGTAAGGGCTCCATGTGGCCGGCATTGGCCTCAAGCTTCAGGATGACGGCTTCCTCGTAGAGCGGAATGAAATACCAGCCATGGGCTTCGAGATTGCCGTAATAGACGTCGCCGCCCAGCCCCGCGGCTTCGGCCACAAGCTGGCCGCGGAAGCCGTTGGTGGGCCGCACCGGACTGTCGAGATTGTCCCAAGTATAGGTCGATTCGACGAATGACTTCAGGCTGCTGCCCTCGGTCTTGATCACGGCGGGAGACGCATCGCTCAGCGAAATGCCGTCGATGTCGCGCCAGGCGATGCCGTATTTGGTGCTCAGAGACGAATATTCATCGAGCCTGAACCCGCCGCGCAGAGCGCCGCCAACCTGGCGGCTGTCATAGGAGGAGATGTCCGTGTTGTCGGTGCGCGTCGCGAAGAGATCGAAGCCGGCCGAAATCGGCAAGCCCAGGAAATAGGGGTTGGTGAAGCTGAAGTCGACATTCTGGCGGACGAAGCTCATGGTGGTGTCGATCTTGGCGTTGTAACCCTTGCCGAGAAGGTTGCGCTCCTGCAGCGATACGGAGCCCACCACATATTCGGTGGTCGAATAGCCGATTGAGAAATTGATCGAGCCGGTCGATTTTTCCTGCACCTCGACGACGAGCACGATCTTGTCCTGTGCCGTGCCCTCTTCCTCGCGGAAATCGATCTTCTCGAAGAAGTCGAGACTGGTCAGGCGGCGCCTGGCGCGCTCGACCAGCACGCGGTTGAAGGCATCGCCCTCGAACAGCCTGAGCTCGCGGCGGATGACCTCGTCCTCGGTGCGGAAGTTGCCGACGATGTCGATGCGTTCGATATAGGTGCGCGGGCCTTCGACGATGTTGTAGGTGATGTTGAGCGTCGCCTGGCCGTCGTTGCGCTGGATGTCGGGATTGACCTTGGCGAAGACGAAGCCCTGGCGCGAGGCCTCGAGCGTCAGCTTCTCGACGCTCTTGTCGACTTCGCGGGCGTCGTAATAGTCACCGACGCCGGTCCTTAC
>JANPCA010000256.1:0-9388 GCA_031430715.1 Hyphomicrobiales bacterium
GGCGGTGAGGAAGGGCAAGGACCTCGATGCACGCGGCAACATGCTGGTGGCCTCCGCCATGGGGGCCACCGCCTTCCAGAAGGGCCTCGGCTCCATCCATGCGCTGTCGCATCCCTTCGGCGGACTCTATGACGCGCACCACGGGCTGCTGAATGGCATCATCATGCCTTATGTCTTGAAGGCCAATGCCAAGAAAGTCGACAAGAAGATCGCGCGCGTGGCGGCCTATCTCGGCATCAAGGGCGGCTTCAACGGTTTCATGAAATTCGTGCTGGGCTTACGCAAGGAGACCGGTATTCCCCATGCGCTGAAGGACATCGGCATCGACCTGAAGCGCCTCGACGAAGTGGCGCGGATGGCGATCAAGGATCCGACGCACGGGGCCAACCCGGTGGCCTTCAGCGAGAAGCAATACAAGGCGCTGGCGAAGAAATGCGTGACGGGGGAGCTTTAGGCGCCCGGCTTTTCCTCGACGAAAACCTCGATTTCCACTTCGCCGGCGTTGAGGAAATCGAGGACCACCTTGAAGCGGTCACCCGGAACGAGCGGACGATCCAGCCCGATCAGGCGCAGATGCCGCGCGGTGGGGCGCATGGCGGCGGGTTTGCCGGGGTCGAGTTCAATTGAGCTGAGCGGCGGATCGTCGTAGCGGTTGTTCAGGCGCAATTCGATCAGTGTGCAGATCGCTGACCTTGCGGCGATGAGAGCATCCCGCTTGGTGCCGTTGTTCACCAGGGGAAAGAAGAGCTGACCATCGGTCTGCTGCGAGGGCAAAGCCCAGGCGTGGCCGATGGCGATCTCGCCATGCTTGAAGGAATGGGCATGAGCGGTGGCGGGAAAGCCCAGCAGTGCGGCGACGAGCATACGGCGGTTCATGGGCGCATTATGCGTTGGCGGGATAAGCCTGTACACCGCGAGCCGTCGTCATAGGTGTGAAGATTGTTGCGGCGGGTGGTAACTTTCATTCACGGCCCCTCACCTCCCATTGCTGCACAATGGGTGTCCTCTCCCGCAAGCGGGAGAGGAAAGCCGCGAAGCGGCAGGTGAGGGGCAGTGCGACTAAGCAAACCGCACCGCATGAATGGGCGGCAGCACGCTGCTCACCGCCGACCATGAATCGCCCTGGTCCTCGCTAACCCACAAGTTTCCCGTCGTCGAGCCGAAGGCCAGGCGGGTGCCGGTCTTGTCGCCGGCCAGCGCGTGGCGGTAGATGAGGTCGTAGGCATGGTCCTGGGGCAGGCCGTCCGACAGCACGTCGAAGGTGTTGCCGCCATCCCGGGTGCGCGTCACCACCAGCTTGCCATCCACCGGATAGCGCTTCTCGTCCTTGATGCCGGGGACGAACCAGGCGGTGTTGGGATCCTTCGGATGCACCACGACGCCGAAGCCGAAGGACGAGGGTTTGGCCTTCACCTCCTGCCAGCTTTTGGCATTGTCGGCCGACTTGTAGATGCCGGCATGGTGCTGCACCCAGAAGCGCTCGGGTGCTCCTGCACATTGCACCATCATGTGCGGGTCCTGGGTCTGGGGATCGCCGCTGTCCGGTCCGTCGTCGAAGTGCATGCCGTGGGCGTTCTGTTCCCAGGTCTTGCCGCCATCATGGGTGGTCCACACGCCGCCGCAGGAGATCGCCACGCGCACCGTTTGCGACGAACGCGGATCAACACAGATCGAGTGGATGCCGGGGATATCGGCACCACCCCCCAGCCACTTGTTGCGCTCAGGCATATCCCAAAGGGGCCGCATCATCTCCCAGGTCTCGCCGCGGTCCCTGGAGCGGAACAGGCCCCCCGGCATGGTGCCGGCCCAAAGGGTACCCGGCTCGTCCTGGCCTCCGGTTTCCAGCGCCCAGATCATCTGGGTGGTCCATTTCACCGGCTTGCCCCAGCCATCCAAATCTTCCAGTCCCTCGGGCTTTTCCGGATAGGCGGGGCAGGTGATCTCGGTCCACTGGCCTCCCCTGTCGCGGCGGTGCAGTTTGACGCCGAAATGGCCGTGGTTGAGGGCGGCATAATCCGTGCCGTCGCGCCGGTCATGCAGCGCCAAAGTGACGTTATCGCCGAGGAAAGCGCTTGCCTCGACCTTCCAGCCGGAGCCGTTGCCCTTCACCTCGAACAGACCCTTGCGGGTCGAAACCAGAATTGTGCCGCTCATCTTGGAATCTCCCTTAGCCTAACCGCCCGATAGGGCCTGCATCACCCAGATTTCACTCGTCTCGCAGACAGGGTCAGACAGCTTCTCAAGGTCCTTGAGACGCTGGCCGTCGATCAGGAAGGTCAGCTGCTTGCGCAACGCGCCCTGATCGTCGAGCACATCGGCGCCGAGCCGGGCTTGCGCCTCGAACACCGCCGCCAGTACCTCGCGCACCGTGGTGCCACCGGCCGCCATGGAAGGGCAGTCGACGTGCCGCCGCAAATTGCTGGTGAAGAAAACCTGTGCCATCGCTGAACGTTCCCTGGCGTGGAGAATGGCACAAAGTGGCGGCCCGTTTCAACCGCCTCCGGCCTACAACAGGGCGTGGCTTGTCCCCAGCGACCCCAGGAACAGGATGGCGCCGAGGAAGGCGATGACGGCACCGCCGCCCAGCCTCAAGCCGAAGCCCAGCCAATTGATCCAGCGGTCATCCCGGGCGGCAAAGCGCAACGCCAGCTTCTTCGAAGAAACGGCAAGCGTGGCAATGACCGAGACGGTGATGAAGGTGCCCACCGCCATGGCGAAGGTGGAGGCGATGCCCGCCCAGTAGAGACCCAACGCATTGGCGAAGACCAGCACCAGGATGGCCCCGGTACAGGGCCTGATGCCGACCGCGAAGGCCAGCGAGAAGGCTTTGGCGAAGGACCAGTCGCCTTTCAGCAGCTTTACTTCCGGCCCGTGGGCGTGGCCGCACTCGGGGCCGTGAACGTGGGGATGATGGTGTTGATGATCCGCTTCATGGCGATGGGGCCGAAGTGCCGTCCAGATCAGGTAGAGGCCCATGAGGCCGATCAAGCCGTAGCTGGCGCTCTCGAGAAGGCCCGCCATGTCGCGGGCCGCGGCGCCGGCACTGGCCACGATGAGGAGGAGCACGCTGACCAGGACGATGGCGGTCAGGGCTTGGATGATGGCGCTCATAAGTGAGATGACGATGCCGCGCTTCAACTCATTCTCGGTGGCCAGCAGCCAGGCGGAGATCACCGCCTTGCCGTGGCCCGGCCCCGCCGCGTGGAAAACGCCATAACCGAAACTTAAGAGCATCAAGGTCCAGGTGGCGGCCAGCGCCGAGCCGGTCTTGATCTGGCGCAGTGCCCCCGACATCTGGCCGTAAAAAGCCTGTTGCTTGTCACGGGCCCAGAGAACCGGATCATCGAGGAACGCCGCCTGCTGGATGGTGCCGTCCCTGTTGCGCGGCTGGACGAGAAGCTTGCGCTTGTCGAAGGTGGTGGTGGCCTGCGCCGGTTGCTCCGTGGACTGAGCAAACGCAGGAAGTGCGCCAAGCGATATGAACAGAAGGGCCAGCAGCGCCGCGGCGAGGCGTGTCAGGCCTTGCATTGGACCATTACGGGTTGGGCGAAGAGGGCGCCGAAATCCTCGTTGTTTTCGGGCTTCCAGTCGGTGCCCTTGGACGCCAGCATCTGGCGCGTCTGGCCGGCCTCGGCGTCGGTTGGCACCGGCTTTACCTCCACCTGGCACTGCTTGGGGATGTTGCCGATGACCGACACCGGAGCGTCCTTAACATAATCGATGGCGATGAAGAAGTCGGGATCGTAGACCTTCACCACGAACTCGCCTTCAAGCGGGTCGAGCGGGGTTTTCAGCGGCACCTGGAAATGCAATTCGAGCTTGCTGCCCGACCAGATCTGGCCAAATTCGATGACCTCGCCCTGGGCCTGTTTCTCGCCGTTGAAGCGCATCACGGTGAAAAACTCATAGTCCTTGAGGGACGCCATGTTTTCCTTGGTGAGGGGATCGAGCTCCGCCTGGCTGTAGACGCCGTCGCCATTGATGTCGAGGCCGTCAAGCGCCATCTGGGCATAGGCATCGTCGAAGGTCCAGGTGAGGTTGACGGCCTCGATCAGGCCGGTCTTGCCGAAGACCACGTCGGACTGCATCTCGATCCACACATGGGGATGGGCCTGCGCCGCCACGGCACCCGCCGCAACCAACGCCGCCGATGCCAGGACAGTCCGCCAGCGCATTCTCATCATTGCCCGTCTCTTCGATTCAGGACGGTGATGATGCGGTATTGCGGCAAAAAAGTGAAGCCACGCAGTCAGCCCTTGAGACAATCCACGAGGCCTTGGCCGAGATTGCGCAACAGTTGCTGATAGGCGCCGGGGCCTGGCGTGACGTCGGCACCCAGCGGATCGAGCACGCCTGCGCGAGCGCCCGTGTCCTCGATCACCGTATTCACCACCTTGTCATCATACTGCGGCTCGCGGAACACGCAGACGGCTTTGGTAGCGGTGATCTTGCCGCGGATGTCCTTCAGGCGTTGGGCGGAGGGGGCATGGGCCGAGACATCGGCGATGGCGCCCACGGGGCCAAGGCCGAAATGCTTTTCGAAATACTGGTAAGCATCGTGGAACACCACATAGGGTCTGTGTTTCACTGGTGCCAATTGCGCGGCGATGGCGGCGGCGGTTTCATCCACGCTGGTGCCGAAGGCAATGGCATTGGCCATGTAGGTTGCGGCATTGCCGGGGTCGGCCGTTGAAAGTTCGGCGGTGACCTGGACGGCCATGGCCTTGGCGTTTTCGGGGTCGAGCCAAACATGGGGGTCGAAGGACAGGATGCCCTCGGCGTGCGCGTCTTCGGCCTCGGCCTCCTCGGCGTCATGATCGTGAGGCTCGAAGCCGCCGCCCCGGCGGACGGCCAAGGTGGCGATGCCCGGAGCTTGCGCCAGTTCGATGAAGGTCTTGCCGTTCACGGCCTCGGTCCCCGAGAGTTGTGCCAGCTTGGCTTCGAGGCCATGGCCGACGATGAAGACCAGATCGGCCTTGCCCAGTTCCGCCACCTGATTGGCCGTGAAACTGGCGCGGTGCTCGGACATGCGGCCCTTGAGCAAGAGCTCGGGCCGGCCCACATCACCCATGACGGCGTCGACGATGCCATGCACCGGCACGACGGAGGCGATGACTTTCGGGGCGGCTAGCGCCGGGGTAGCGCAGAGCAGAACGGCCAGGAACGAGGTAAGACAGCGCATCTGCGTCTCCATGTAATGTTATAATATTACATAGACGAAGCCTCGATCCTGTCAACCCCTGACACAGTCGTGATGGGGTGTGGCCAAGGGGTGAGTTGCGCTGCTGGCTGTGTCCTGCCAGTTATGGGACATGGACCTTAATGTGCCACTCGGTGCCGCCCTGCTGGCGGGCGTCGTCAGTTTCCTCAGCCCCTGCGTGCTGCCGCTGGTGCCGCCTTACCTGTGCTTCATCACCGGCGCGTCGTTGGAAGACCTCATTGACAATTCGGCGCGGCCCAACGAGGAGCGGCGGCGGACATTGCTGGCCGCCCTGATGTTCGTGCTCGGATTCTCGACGGTGTTCATTGCCCTTGGTGCCAGCGCCTCGTGGATCGGCAGCCTGTTGCGGGCCGAACTTGGGCGCAGTGTCGAGGTCCTGGGATTTTCCTTCAATCCGATCACGGCGGTTGCGGGTCTCATCATCATTCTGATGGGCCTGCATTTTCTCGGCCTGTTCCGCTTTCTGTGGCTGTCGCGCGAAGTGCGCTATCATCATGCGTCGCATCCCGGCGGATTTGCCGGCGCCTATGTCATCGGCCTGGCGTTTGCATTCGGCTGGACGCCCTGCATCGGGCCGGTGCTGGGGACGATCCTCTCGGTTGCGGCGAGCGAACAGGACGTTCTGAGAGGAGCGGGCCTGCTGGCGGTCTATTCCGCCGGCCTCGGCATTCCCTTCATGCTGGCAGCCGCCGGTGTCGGAACCTTCATGGGATTCATGAAAGGCTTCCGCAAGCATCTCCGGCGGGTCGAGCAGGCGATGGGGCTGCTGCTCGTGCTGTCCGGCGTCATGTTCATCACTGGCGGCGTGCAGACCGCCTCCTACTGGCTGATCGAACAGTTCCCATGGCTGCTTAGCCTCGGCTGAGTTCGATCGGCTGGCCGTGCGGCGTGGCTTTGGCGGCGCGGTCCCAGGCATCGATGCGGGCGAGGCGTTCATGTGATGTCATCAGGCCCTTGGACTCCACCAGTCTCTCAAGCGCCGCCAGCCAGCTTTCGTAATAGGGACGGTCCGGGTGGCCGTGGAGTTCGGTGCTCAGCGTTGCGGCCCATTCTTCCCAAGTGAAGGTGCCTTTCTCATGAAGCTTCACCGCCATGGCGAAGGCCTCGGCCTCCCAGGGTTCGGCGAACACCGGGCCATCGGCAGTTTTCGGAATTTCGGCTGAGTCAGAGAGCTTCAAGGTAAGGCTGCCAGAGGTCGATGCAGACCGAGTCCCTGGTGTCCTTGCCCCACAGTTCCCTGGCCGTAAAGCGGACCGTATAGAGCCACTGCGGATCCTCGCCCTTGCCATTGCCGGAGGAGTCCGGGAAGACGTGCGTGCCGTGCACCGTGACGATCTCGCCTTCCTTGGCCCTGGCATAGCGTGGCAAGCGGGTGTGGCCTTGCGGGTTGATATTCCGTGTGCGGACTTTATCGCCCACGGCGAAGCCCTGTATGGTGTTGCTGGGCCGGCTGGCCGGGCCGCCGGAAGAGAGGATGCCGGGAATCATGCCTGCAGTGGGAACGCGGCGCAATGCTTTGGGAGGCGCTGACTTGCGGCCAGACGCTTCTTCCTCAACGGTAATCAGTTCGAGTTCAAGAAGCTGCTGGACCATGGCATAGAATCGCATCTCGTAATAACTCGACGGCCAGTAGGTCAGGGCCGGAAGTAACTCGCGGGCGTGGCGGGCCTGATCGATGTTCCATGATCCCGTCATGCTCATGGCGAGATTGATGGCAAAGGCGCGTGGTTCCCAGGCCTCGTGCCAGACCGGCTCATCGGCTTCCGGGTTGATGGGTCCGAAGCCGGTGAAACCGCCCATGTCATGGGGGCCGTTCATGAGGGTACCGTGGCCAGGCCGGTGCCGATCATCGAGTCGCGGGTGACGAGTGCGGCAAGGTCTTCCTCGCTCCAGCCTTCGGTTCCGGCGGGGCGCTCGGGGATGACGAGGTAGCGGACCTCGGAGGTCGAATCCCAGACGCGAACCTCTTTCTCTTCAGCCACTGTCACACCGAATTCGCTCAGCACGCCGCGCGGATCGATGACGGCGCGCGAGCGGTAGGGCATGGATTTATACCACACCGGCGGCAGGCCCAACACCGGCCACGGGTAGCAGGAGCACAGCGTGCAGACCACCATGTTGTGGATTTCGGGCGTATTGAACAGGGCCACCATGTGTTCGCCCTGGCGGCCCATGAAGCCCAGCGAGGCGATCGCCGAGGACGCGTCGCGCTTGAGCCACGCGGCATATTCCGCATCGGTCCAGGCCTTGGCCACCACCTGGGCGCCATTGCGCGGGCCGACCTTGGTTTCATAGGTGTCGATCATCACGTCGAGGGCGGCGGGGTCGACGTAGCCTTTCTCGACGAGCAAGGATTCGAGCGCCTTGACGCGCAGTGCGAGGGGCGAAAGCTCCGAACTTTCGTGATCGTGGTCATGACCGTCATGGGGCATTTTGCGCATCTCCCGGATTGGGTTAATCATAGTCCCCAGAGGCTGAAAGAGGAAGCTCCGGCATGACGAGGATCGAGGGGGTGAGGGCATGCGTGTTCGACGCCTATGGCACGCTGTTCGACATACACGGTCCATTGCGCAAGCTGGCGCCCGAGATCGGTCCCGAGGCGGAAAATATCTCCAAGCTGTGGCGCCAGAAGCAGCTTGAGTATACCTGGCTCCGCAGCCTGATGGGGGTGCACGCCGATTTCTGGCATGTGACGGGCGACGCGCTCGACTATGCGCTGGAGCAATTCGGCGTGAACGAGCCCGGTCTCAAGGACGAGATCATGGCGCTGTACCTGAAGCTCGAGGCCTATCCCGATGTGAAGCAAGCGCTGCAGGCCATCCGCGAACGGGGCAAACGCACGGCGATCCTCTCCAACGGCAGCCCGTCGATGCTCGATTCCGCGGTGCGCCATGCAGGGTTGGAGCGGGCTTTCGACTTCGTGCTGTCGGCCGAGGATGTCGGCATCTACAAGCCGAGCCGCCGGGTCTACCGCCATGCCATGCAGAAACTGGGGATACACGATGCGCCGGCCATCTGTTTCGTCAGCGCCAACACCTGGGACGCCCAGGCCGCGGCACAGTTCGGGTTTCAAGCGGTGCGGGTGGACAGGTTCGGATTGAAGGACGACAGGATACCGGGGAAACCGGCGGCGGTGGTGAAGGAATTGGGGGCGCTGGCGGGGATGGTGTGAATTACAATTCTGTCATTGCCGGACTTGTTCCGGCAACCCATCTCACAACGACCGCTGACGCTGGTTGAACGATGGGTCGCCGGAACAAGTCCGGCGATGACAGTTTGAGGTAAGTAGTGGCGTACTGGCATCAACGCGAAGAGCGGGTCTATGCGGTCTATATCTTGGCCAGCAAACCCCATGGCACGCTTTACATCGGTGTGACGGGCGATATCGTTTCGCGGATCACACAGCACAAATCAGGGGAAGTTCCGGGTTTCACGAGTAAGTACGGCGTCAAGACGCTTGTCTGGTTCGACTATTTCGGTGAAGTCGACAGCGCCATTCAACGCGAGAAAACGATGAAGAAGTGGCCGCGAAACTGGAAGATCAATCTGATCGAGCGTGACAATCCATACTGGCAGGATTTGTATCTGCGGCTTCTCGGACCATCCCCTTAACTGTCATTGCTGGACTTGTTCCGGCAACCCATTTCACGATAGGACTGACACTCGCGAAACCATGAGTCGCCGGAACGAGTCCGGCGACGACAGAATGGGGCGGTTACCTTCTCGCCTCTATCGCATCCCAGATCAGGCTGGCAATGTCCTCGCCGCCGAAGCGTTTGACTTCGCGGATGCCGGTGGGGGAGGTGACGTTGATCTCGGTCATGTAATCACCGATGACGTCAATGCCGACGAAGATAAGCCCACGCGCCTTCAGATCGGGACCGATGGCTTCGCAGATCTGGTGCTCGCGCTTGGTGAGCGCTGTTGGCTCGGGCCTACCGCCGACATGCATGTTGGAGCGGCTTTCGTTGGCGGCGGGCACGCGGTTGATGGCGCCCGCGGCCTTGCCGTCGACCAGGATGATGCGCTTGTCGCCCTTCCTGACATCGGGAAGATATTGCTGGGCGATGAAGGGTTCGCGGAACATCTGGTTTAACAGTTCGAGGAGCGAGGAAAAATTCTGGTCTTCTTCGCCCAAGCGGAACACACCCGCACCGCCGTTGCCGT
>JANPCA010000257.1:0-7604 GCA_031430715.1 Hyphomicrobiales bacterium
GGCCATTCGATCCACGAGAACAGCACCACTTCGCCTGGTTCGAGCTTGACCGCCATGGGAAAGGACGTGACCTTGCCGTCCGGCACGTCATCGCCCCAGCATTCCACGATTCGCAGCGCGCCGTAGTCCCTGAACACCGGGGCGGCGGCCCCGGCATAGGCGATGTAGGCCTCGCGGTTGGCGGCCGGGACCGGTGCGATAAAGCCATCGATGTAGGTCATGTCCTTGTTCCTTTCGATTGTTAAGGATTACTCCCCCTTGTAGGCCTTTTCGAGTGCCGCCATGTCGGCCTTGACCGATTTCATGATGACCGCCATCACGCGGCCCCCGGCGGCCTTGTCCGGGCCGCCCATCCATTCGCCGATCTTCGCGGGCACGATCTGCCAGGACAGGCCGAAACGGTCCTTCAGCCAGAAGCATTGCGACTCGGCACCGCCATCCGCCGTGAGACGCTTCCAGAGATCGTCGATCTCGGCCTGGGTTTCGCATTTGACCACGATCGAGGCCGCTTCCGAATGTTTGAACATGGGTCCGCCATTGAGCGCCATGTATTCGGTGCCGGCCAATTCGAAACTGACCATCACCGCCAAGCCCTCCGGCATCGGGCCGCCCGCACCATAGCGCGTCACGCCGGTAAGGCGCGAATTGGGCAACAGCGACGTGTAAAAGTTCGCCGCCTCCTCGCCGTCGCGGTCGAACCACAGGCAGGTGGAAACTTTCTGGGACGTGGTCATCTCAACCCTCCATCTTCGCCATGGCCGCCTGAATCTCTTCCGCCGTCATGTCACGCAAATGCGTGGCGAATGACCAGCTATGGCCGAAGGGGTCGGTGATCTGGCCGAAGCGGTCGCCCCAGAACATGTCGGCGGCGGGCATGATCACTTCGGCGCCGGCCGCCGCGGCCTTGGCAATCGCCGCGTCGGCGTTTTCGACGAACACGTGGATGCTGACCGGCGAGCCGTTCAGCGTCTTCGGCGAGCGGTTACCGAATTCCGGAAACTCGTCCGAAACGAAGACGTGCGATCCGTAGATGCCGAGACAGGCATGCATGATCTTGCCGTCAGGCCCGTCCAGCCGCATGACCTCGCTGGCGTCAAAGGCCCTCTTGTAGAATGCGATTGCCTCCCCGGCACTGGAGCAAGTCAGGTAGGGGGTGATGGAATTGAGGCCATTCGGAGCCGCGGAAGTGGAGTCAGGCATTTTAACCTCCGTATACTGATTAAATCTAGAGTGTCTTGGCCAGGGCTTCGAGCTGGTCGGTGGCCTTGCCCCAGCCCGCGTGAAACCCCATCTTCTCGTGCTCGGCCTTGTCTTCGGCGCTCCAGTGCCGCACCACGGCGGTGTAACGGGTCTTGGCGCCCTCGTCGGCAAAGGTGACGGTGCCGGTCATGAAGGGTTTGGCCGATGGCACCCAGGCTTCCGTGTAGGCGTCGGTGAACACCAGCTTCTCATTGGGGACGACTTCGAGAAAGATGCCGTTGTTTGGAAATTCCTGACCCTCCGGCCCGCGAAAAGTCATGCGGCTGGAACCACCGGGCCGCACGTCCATCTCGACCTTCGGCGTCGTCCATGGCCTGGGCGTGAACCATTGCTTGACCAGTTCCGGCTCGGTCCAGCAGCGGTAGAGCACGGCGCGCGGCGCATCGATGAGCCGGGTGAGGCTAAGTTCATGGGTCTCGGCCGTCATCGCGTGTTCTCCCTTTGCTGTCGCGATTGAAAAGCAGTTCGACATAGCGCCTGAGATGGCCGATCGACTGGGCGGCGATCTCGGGACTTTGTTTCGCCTTGGCGAGAATGAAGGCACCCTGGATGACGGCCTGGGTGTGAAGCGCCAGGCTGGCGGGCGTCCAACGGGCATCGGGCACATGGAGTTCCTTGGCCGCCCGGATATCCTTCTCCACCTCCGCCGCGTGGCCGGAGATGGAGGCATTGCAGGCTTCACGGATGGCCGGACTCGAGTCATAGGCCTCCTGCACCATGGTGCCCACCAGACAGGTGAACTCCGGCACCGTGCCCTTGAGGATGGCGGCGCGGAAATCGATATAGCCCAGCACCCGGTCCAGCGGATCGGCATGGCTGTGATAGGGCGCGGCCGCGAAAAAACCACCGGTCATCTCCGACCAATATTTGGCGGCGGCGACGGCAAAGTCTTCCTTGCCCTTGAAATGGTGGAAGAACCCGCCCTTGGTCAAGCCCGCCGCCGCACAGATGTCGTCGACCCGCGCCGCCGCATAACCCTTCTCGCGGATCACCTTGAGTGCCGCATCAAGCAGCTTCGTCCGGGACTCAAGGCGGGGTTGGGGTGTCATACGGTTTCAGTACCAACTAGTCGGTATGTTGTCAAGCCAAGATCATGCGCTGACCTCCGGTGCCGACCACAGCCCAGAATTATGTGTATTCACTTTTTGTTCCAGTACGCTAAATGAATATCATGACCCTGATTTTCAATTTGCCAGCGCTTGGAGCCGTAAAGATCGGCAATTTGCATTTCAAGCATAATAGCGACATCGAGCGAACCATCGCTCAGTCGGTAAGGCCGGTTAACTTGGAGTACGTAGGGCTTACCGAATACATAGGAATTAAAGGTTCATGCACATTGCTCCGGTCGGGCAAAGAGTGTTTCGTTGCATGCTCTCGTCACCAATTGAAAATTCCGCGTGGAGTACAGTTCGATTTTTCCGTCTTGGAACATGTTCGATTTGCAAGCTTTGTCGATGACCAACACCTAACAAATGTTCCGGTCGACAACTTGTTGTACGTCACCAATAATCCGGACGAAGAGTTTCACGACGTACTACTCTTTCATGTCTCGTCCAACTGGCGCGATCTTCATCAGGAGAGACGGCATTTCTTCCCGATCAAAAAATTTGTGCTCTGCCCGAGAGAAATATCATGGGCTGTAGGATACCCGACTCAACACAATAGATTCACTTACGAGCCCCAAAAGCTTGAGGCAGTAAGCCAAATGATTCAGTGTGCTTTTGATGGTGAACATAGGACTGCCGTGAAGAACTTTAAACGGTATTCAATCATGAACAAGCACTTGGAACTCGACGGCCTGAGTGGTGGTGCGGTATTTTCACTTGTTGGAGAGCTAGAAAACTTTGAAATTGTCTTCGATGGGCTAATAGTCCGCGCCGGAAATGGAAACGCTTATGTAATTGACTCCAGTTTCCTACTTCAAATGGCCAAACGCTTTACGCCTCACTCCCACTCGATCATCCCCGGCGGTTTGCGCGTCACATCATAGACCACCCGCCGCCGCCCGCCGCATTGGCCACCAAGGCGACGGCCACCATGTGCTTGCAGAAGCCCCAGTCCTCGAAGGCGGGGCACGAACATTCGCCGCCGATCCGCTTGCCTTGACCGCTGACCACCGTCCGGTAAGTCTCGGTGCCGGAAACCCGCGCCACGATGCGCGCCGCCTCCATCTTGACAATCTCGACGTGACCGCCGCGCGCATAGGCTTCGCCGCGCGCGAACACGGTCCCGCCCGCGAGATTGCGCAGGGCATCGGCGTCAAAGCGCTGGGTTGACTGAGATTTCATATGGGCGGCCTCAGAACCCCATCGCTCTCGATCAGCCGCAAAGCCTCGTCGAGCGGGACGGACGAATGCAGCCGCCACCATTGTCCCGTATGCCGGTGCCACATGACGTCGAAGCGGTTTTCGGCGGTGGCATCCTGCACATGATCGAGACGCGCGAAAGCCGCATCGAATTCCTCGCCCAGATTTTCAGGAAAACCCGAACGGAACCTGGTGATGAAGCTATATTTGCCGCCCCGCCATTTGCCGAAGAGGCCGACGGGATAGTTGAATGAGGTGGGCCGAATTTCCGGCAGATCGCGAGGTTTCAGAACCGCTGTGATGAGGTTTTCGCAGGCGGTAGAAATCACCGCCTTATCCAGCGCGGTGAGGGTCGTCACCTTGACCCATCTCGAATCCCGTTTTGCCATTCACGCCTCTTCAATGGTGTTTGGCAATAATTTAGAAGTCCGCCGCGAGTCGTGCAACGCGGCCACGCGAAAAACATGTCAACGGCGGACGATACTATGCCAGACGCCAGATGAGTGACTCATATGCCCCCGCATCCGTCATCCCGGCGCAAGTCTGGACCCCGTGAGCCACCGCGAAAACACTTGCTATTTCAATCCACCCTTGATCACCGCGACCCGGTCGCCCATGGTCATGGCTTCGGTCTGGTCGTTCGTCACAGAGATCGTGGTCACGCCCAATTGCCGTTGCAGGCTGGCGATTTCGGCGCGCATCTGCACACGCAGCTTGGCATCGAGGTTCGACAGCGGTTCATCCATCAGAAAGGCCGCCGGCTCGCGCACCATGGCGCGCCCCATGGCGGCCCGCTGGCGCTGTCCGCCGGAAAGTTGCGCTGGTTTGCTGCCAAGTAGCGTTTGCAATTGCAGGATCTTGGCGATTTCATTGACCCGCTTGGTGCGCTCGGCCTTGCTCTTGCCCGCCAGTTTCATCGAGAAGGCGATGTTGTCGAAGACGGTCATGTGCGGATAGAGCGCGTAGTTCTGGAAGACCATGGCGATATCTCGGTCCTTGGGCGCCAGGTCCAAGATATTTTCGCCGCCAATGCTTAAGGTGCCGCTTGAGAGGTCCTCGAGACCGGCGATCATGCGCAAGGCCGTCGATTTCCCGCATCCCGAGGGGCCGACGAGAATCATGAATTCGCCATCGTGTATGGTCAGGCTCAGATCCTTGATGGCGTGAAAGCTGTTGCCAAAGGTCTTGCAGAACTTGTCCAGAACAACTTCGGCCACGGGGGTGTCCTCTCTTTGTCAAGACCGTTCAGCCGCCGCCAGTGCCTCCTGCGGTGCCAAGCCATCGTGAATGACCGACTTGAAGGCCCGCGCCGCCTTCGCCGTATCGCCGTGACCCCACAAGTTGCGGCCCACCACGGCGCCCTTCGCCCCGGCGCGTAACGCATCCGAGGTTTGGATCAGTGCGCCCAGCAGCGTGTCGGTCTTGGGGCCGCCGGCGATGACGACCGGCACCGGGCAGGTGGCGACGGTTTCCCTGAACGAGTCGAAGTCGCCGGTGTAACCAACCTTGATGACATCAACTCCGGTCTCAAAGCCGATGCGCACGGCATAGGCGATTTCATCGGGCGTGAAGACGATCTTGCCGCCTTGCGAGAAGTCGCGGGGGTAGACATGGGCGATCACCGGCATTTCGAAGCGGGCCGCGGCGTTGACCGTGTCGGTCAGCCAGCGGATATAGTCGCCTTCGGTCGTGCCGCGCACCGGAATGGCGACGGCCAGCGCATCGGCACCATAGCGCACCGCATCCTCCGGCGAGGCGATCAGCTGCCGGATGCGGTCATCGGCCGTGAAACAGCCCGCCTGAATGACCAGCGCCGCCTTGCCGGCATAGGCCCCCCACAGATGACGCGCGGCACCTGGCTGGATGCTGATGTAATCGGGCCCTCCGGCCATGACCCGCGCCAGGGCACCCGGCAGGTCTGCCAGCCCACCCTCGCGGACATTGCCATAGCCGACGAAATGGTCAACCGCCCCGCCGAACAGGCGCCCGGAGGGATGCGAGAACAGCCGTGACAGGCGAACTTTGGTTCCAAGACCCATGCCGGTAAAGTCCTTTTATGATGTTTCAGCTTGCGTTGAGGACTTCTAACTCGAAAGCAAAACAAAACACAATATTCCGATTTCTTTCGTTTTGAAATTGTCTTACACTCGCTGACGGCGCCTTGCGCCCCCCATCCCGGCCCACGGCAATCCCGGTTCAAACATGCTGACAGAACAACGGCGGCGCCAGATTCTGCTGGAGCTTCAAAGAAACGGCCAGGCCCGCACCCGCGCGCTGGCGGACGAATTCGGCGTCTCCGAAGTGACCATCCGGTCCGACCTCGAGATCCTGAGCGGCAAGAAACAGCTCATCAAGACCCATGGTGGCGCCATTGCCTTGCCGGTCGATTCGCCAGCCGTAGCCTTCGAAGAACGCATGAACCGCAATTTCGAGGCCAAGCGGCGCATCGCTCAAATGGCGGTGCGCCTCATCATGGACAATCAGTCCCTGGTGTTCGACAGCGGCTCGACACTGTTGCAGATCGCCATGCAGATGCCGCCGCTCCATAATGTGGTTGTGGCCACAACCGCCATGAACATCGCGCAACACCTCATGTACCGCCCGGGCCTCGACGTGCACATGATAGGCGGCCGGGTGTTCCCGAATACGGTCAGCACCATCGTCTCGGATTTCGACAAGGCGGCCGGTGGCCTTGTGGCACACCAGGCCTTTGTCGGCGCCCATGCCATCGATCCGGCCTTCGACGTGGTCGATGTGTCGGAAGATATCGCCCGCACCAAGCGCAATCTGGTGCGCATGGCCAGGCGCGTCATCCTGGTGGCCGATTCAAGCAAATGGGATATCGGTGCGTCGTCCAAGGCCTTCTCATTGTCGCGGGTCGATATGATCATCACCGACAGCGGCATGCCCTATGCGATCCGCGGCCGGCTGGAAAAGCTCGGCGTCGAGGTGCGTTACGTCTGATCCTGAATCCGGTCGATTGATTCACGATCAAAAGAGCCCACAACTTTCCTCCTCCGCGCGGCACGCGTGGGGGAGGGGGACCGCCGAAGGCGGTGGAGGGTTTCGAGATTGGTCCGCACGGCGGCGGCGGGGTCGGAGGCCGCGGTCTCCGATTCTTCCTCGACCACGATCCAGCCGTTGAATTGCGGTGCCTGGCGCACTGCCGCGATCACCGCCTGAATATCGCAGACCCCCTGCCCCAGCATGGCCCAGATGCCCCGCGCGTCCACGTCCTTGAGATGAACGTAGCGGATGCGGTCCCGGTGCGCCGCCAGGGTGGCGTCGATCGACTGTCCGCCACGCAGGATGTGACCGGTGTCGGGCACCCAGCCCACCTGTGGGTCCAACAGGGCGAAAATCCGGTCGTAATCGGCCCGGCTGAAGAGCAGCGTGTTGTGGTGCGATGAGGGGTGAACGGCGACGCTGACGCCGGCCTGCCGCCCGATCTCCGCCGCGCGATTATAAACCTCGGCGGCCACGCCGAACTTGTCGCCGCGCGCGCCCTCCGACATGAGTGTGGCCGACCCCATCGAAACCAGGGCGCCGGGAAAATGGCCCGCGAAATCCACCCAGCGGCGGGCGGCTTCCAGGTCGGCGCCAATTTGCGGCTTTTCGGTAAAACCGCTGTCCGAGCCGATGGCGAAGGACACCAGTGCCAGGCCGGCACCATCAAGGCGGCGCGCGAAATCGGCAACGCGGCCCGCGTAGGAGCCGATCATCGTGCCGGTGATCTCGATCCCCTTGTAGCCGCCATCGGCAATGGCGGAAACCAGATCGTCGGGCCCTCCCGTCCAGCGGGCACCCAGCATCTCCCAGGTGAAGGTCTGGCAGCCGAACTGCAGGGCCGGCTTGTTCATGGTCTGGTCCTGATCCCGATAATATTGATGCCGCCCGCCCGCTGGCCTATCCGCTAGTAAGATCAAATGTTGTCGCGCGTCAATATTCAATCGCTGCGGCCCCGCTGAGGGGCCAAGGAACGGGTCCGGAACATGTCGCAATCGAAACTGCGCATCGGCATCGCCGGATGCGGCAATA
>JANPCA010000258.1:0-3352 GCA_031430715.1 Hyphomicrobiales bacterium
ATTGGTTGAGGTTAATCATTCCTTGCGCTGAACGAATGCTTACTCTGATCAAGTAAATTTTCGAATGTGTTGAAGCACAATTGAATCGACTCTCATGCGGCTTTCCTTCGACTTATCCGTTCCGTCCGCTATAAGGATATCGGGCCCAGGATGAGGCGGAGGAGACAGGTGTGACGGATCGGGCGGTTGAAGCACGGCGCATCCTGCGCGAGCTGTTTCAAGTGGCCGTCGATGCCGCTAATCCCATGGCGGCCGTGGCCCGCAACCTGCCGGAACCGCCCCGCGGCCGCACCGTGGTGATCGGCGCCGGCAAGGCCGCGATCCCCATGGCCATGGCGCTGGAGGACAATTGGGCCGGGCCGCTCGAAGGCTTCGTCGTGGTGCCCCATGGTTACCAGCATGGTCTGCGGCGCATCGCGGTTATCCATGCCAGCCACCCGGTGCCCGATGGGCTAAGCCTCGCCGCCGCCGAACAGGCCCTGGCCCTGGCCCGGACGCTCGGAGCCGATGACCTGCTGATCGCGCTTATTTCGGGCGGCGGTTCGGCCCTGATGGCCAAGCCCGCCCCCGGCATCGCCCTGGCGGAGAAGCTCGAACTTATCCGTACACTGCTGAGATGCGGCGCCAATATCGCCGAATTGAATTGCGTCAGAAAGCAGATGTCCGGGATCAAGGGCGGCAGGCTGGCGCGGGCCGCGGGGGCTGCCCGCATTCACACCCTTGCCCTCTCCGATGTGCCGGGCGACGATCCGGCGGTCATTGCCTCCGGCCCGACCGTTGCCGATGGGACGAGCAAGTCCGATGCCAAGGCCGTTCTCAGGCGCTACCGCGTCGAAGCACCGCCATCGGTCATGGCCTGGCTAACGGCGCCCGAAGAGGACCGCGCCATCCTCAGCGCCAGGACCGAAACCCGCGTCATCGTTTCGCCGCGAGAGTCCTTCAAGGCGGTGCGCGGCCGGGCCGAGGCCATGGGCCTCAACGTCCTCTATCTCGGTGACCGCATCGAGGGCGAAGCCCGCGACGTGGCCAAGGTCCATGCCGCGATCGCCATGGAAATCGCCACCTGGCACCAACCGGTGGCGCCGCCCTGCCTGTTGCTTTCGGGTGGGGAAACAAGTGTGACGGTGCGTGGGACCGGCCGCGGCGGGCGCAATGCCGAATTCCTGTTGGGCCTGGCCATCGCCTTGGGTGGCGCCAAGGCCATTCACGCGCTGGCCGCCGACACCGACGGCATCGACGGCATGGAACCGGTCGCCGGTGCCGTGATCGATCCCGGAATCCTCGACCGCGCCCGCGCCCTCGGCCTCGATCCCTCGGCTTTCATTGAGAGCAACGGCGCCCACGGCTTCTTCGAGAAACTGGACGCCCAGGTGATCACCGGCCCGACCCACACCAATGTCAATGACTTCCGCGCTATCTTGATTCGATGATGCGCGGGTAATGGCGCATGCCGGTTACGATTTATTCCGCTTTTGAGTGGGATTTTCCTGTGTTAGCGTTCGCAGCATAGGCGGCGACAGAACCGCGGCACTGGAGGGGGACGACTGAACGACCATGGGCCGTCTGACGACGCATGTATTGGACACCGCTTGCGGCAAGCCCGCCGCCGGCTTGAAGATCGAGCTGTATCTGCTCGATGGCGGCAGCGTTCACCTCAAAACCATCGTGACCAACGCCGATGGCCGCGCCGATGGCCCGATCCTCGAAGGGGCCGCCTTCATGCGCGGACATTATGAACTGCGCTTCCATGCCGGCGATTATCTGCGGGCCGCAGGCGTCCCGTTGCCCGATCCCGCCTTCCTCGATGTGATCCCCATCCGCTTCGGAATCGCCGATCCGGGTGCACATTTTCATGTCCCTTTGTTGCTGTCGCCCTATGGCTATTCCACCTATAGGGGCAGTTGAGTGATGGCAGCGCGCGATCATATCCGCTTCCTGCGCCGGGGCCTGGTGGTCAAACGCGGCCCGTTTCCGCCCATGCTGACGGTGCTCGATTACCTGCGCCTTGAAGAAAAATCGCGCGGCACCAAGGAAGGCTGCAATGAAGGCGATTGCGGCGCCTGCACCGTGGCGGTGGGTTCGTTGCGGGATGGCCGCGTCGTCTACGAGCCGGTCAACGCCTGCATTTTGCTGCTCGGCCAGCTTGACGGCAAGGAACTGGTCAGCGTCGATGATCTGTCCACGGACGATATGCTGCACCCCGTGCAGCAGGCGATGGCCGATGCCCACGGCGCGCAATGCGGCTTCTGCACGCCGGGCTTCATCATGGCGCTGTTCACCCTCTATCATGCGGGCGTAGCGCCCACCCGCCAACACGTCGTCGACCATATTGCCGGCAATCTCTGCCGCTGCACCGGCTACCGCCCGATCGTCGATGCGGCGCTGAAGTCCTGCACCGGAACGGCGCTCGACCACTGGGCTTCGGGTGCTGAGCAGTCGGCGCGATTGCTGGCTGACTTGAATGACGGCGCCGATGTCTTGGTTGGCGGCGATGCCAGTTTCATCGCCCGGCCCGCGCGGGCCGAAACCCTCTGCCGTCTGGCGGCGCGGCATCCCGATGCCACCATCGTCGCGGGCGCCACCGACGTGGGGTTATGGATCACCAAGCAGCTCAGGCAATTGCCCCGGATCATCCTGACGGGTGGTGTGGCCGAACTCCATGCGGTCGAAGAAACGCCAGACATGATCTCGATTGGCGCCGCCGCAACTTATGCCGAAGCCATGCCCGCCTTAGGCCGGCTCGATCCCGATGTCGGCGAAGTGCTGCGCCGCCTGGGCGCCACCCAGGTGCGGGCTTCCGGCACGGTGTGCGGCAACATCGCCAACGGCTCGCCCATTGGCGACATGCCGCCCATGCTGATCGCCCTCGGCGCCACCCTGCATCTGCGCCATGGCGATACCCTGCGCCACATGGCGCTCGAGGATTTCTTCGTTGCTTATGGTAAGCAAGACCGCCGGGCGGGCGAACTCGTCTGGCGCGCCGATGTGCCCAGGCTCAAGCCGCACGAAACCTTCCGCGCCTACAAGATAACCAAGCGCTTCGACCAGGATATCTCGGCCGTCCTGGCCGCCTTCAAATTCGTGGTTGATGGGCGGCGCATCGCGTCTGCCCGCATCGCCTTTGGCGGCATGGCGGCAATACCCAAGCGCGCGCCAAAAGCCGAAGCGGCAATCGCCGGTATCATGCTCGATGATGCCGTCACATGGATTGACGCCATCGCCGCGCTGGCACAGGATTATCAGCCGATTGCCGACATGCGCGCCTCCGCCGCCTATCGCATGGATGTGGCGCAAGGGTTGCTGCGCAAGGCGCTGCTCGAAATCTCCGGAACCGGTAACGGCACACGTGTCA
>JANPCA010000259.1:0-2918 GCA_031430715.1 Hyphomicrobiales bacterium
CGCAGCGGCGGGGCCAAATGGCGAACTCATCGTGCCGAAGACGAAAAGTGCACGAGCCACCTGCGCCATCGCACGGTCCCCGACACCCATCCTCGACTATCCTGGGCGGAAGAAGGGCCAACTTAACGTCGTGGGTATCGGACCGGGTAGCGCCGGCATGCGCGGCAGATACGCAGCCCAGCAACTCCAGTTCGCATCTGACTGGGTGGGTTATGATCTCTACCTCGACCTTATCGCGGATTTAAAAACCGATCAGACCGAACACCGCTTCCCCTTGGGCGGCGAGGAGGACCGCGTCCGTCACGCCATTGACCTTGCTAAACAAGGCAAGTACGTCGCCCTCGTCTGCTCCGGCGATGCCGGCATCTATGCCATGGCGGCGCTGGTCTATGAGATCATCGACCTCGAACCCAATCGCATCGAAGTGAACGTCATCCCCGGCATCTCGGCCTTCCAGGCGGCCGCGGCAAAAGCTGGCGCCATGATCGGCCATGACTTCTGCTGCATCTCGCTTTCCGATTTGCTGACCCCCTGGGAGGTGATCGCGCGCCGCGTGAAGGCGGCGGCCGAGGGTGACTTCGTCGTCTCCTTTTACAACCCGCGCTCGCTCAAACGCCGCGATCAGCTCGAACGCGCCTTTGCCATTCTGGCGCAACATCGCCTGCCCGAAACCCCGGTGGTGATCGCCAGCAATCTCGGCCGCCCCGAGGAGAAGGTGACGATCGTCCCCTTCAAGGACTTCAACCCCGATGACGCCGGCATGCTGACCCTCGTCATGGTCGGCTCCTCGCAATCGAAATCCTTCAAGCGCGGCGATGGCCGGATCTATGCCTATACGCCGCGCGGCTATGCTGCCAAAAGGGAAGTGTAAGTAAGACAGATGTGCCGGCACGCCTCTCCCCAATTCCGTCATGCCAACGAAGGCTGGCATCCCGCTCACTCTCCCGGAACCAAGCGGGACCCCAGTTTTCGCTGGGGTGACGGGTTGGGGGCCGGCACCGCGCTAACTTCCGGACGTTCCCAATGACCGTCCATTTCATCGGCGCCGGCCCCGGCGCGCCCGATCTCATCACGGTGCGGGGCTTGCAGCTCATTCAGTCCTGCCCGGTCTGCCTCTATGCCGGTTCCCTGGTGCCGGAGGACATCGTGCGCGCCGCACCGGCCGGCGCCCGCGTGGTCGATACGGCAGCGCTGCATCTCGACGAAATCATCGCCGAATTCACCGCCGCCCATGCTCAGGGCCACGATGTCGCCCGCGTCCATTCCGGCGATCCGTCCTTGTACGGAGCAATTGCCGAGCAGATGCGGCGCTTGGACAGGCTCGGCATCGATTATGACGTGACGCCGGGCGTCCCCGCCTTCGCCGCCGCCGCCGCCGTGCTCAAGACCGAATTCACCCTCCCCGAAATCGCCCAGACGGTGATCCTGACGCGCACCGCCATGCAGGCGTCCGCCATGCCCGATGGCGAGGCGCTGGAGGAACTCGGCCGCTCCAAGGCAACGCTTGCCATCCATCTGTCGATCCGCAATCTGGCCTATATCGAGCGGGCGCTTACGCCGCACTATGGCGCGGAATGCCCGGTGGTCGTCGCCTACCGCATCACCTGGCCGGATCAGAAGATCATCCGCGGCACGCTTTCCACCATCGCCAGGAAAGTCCGCGCCGCCAAGCTCACCCGCACCGCGCTGATCCTCGTCGGCCCGGTGCTGGACGCCCAAGACTTCCGCGACTCCGCCCTCTATGATGCCGGTCATGAGCATGTGCTGCGGAACCGGAAAACAATTAAGGCTGCTCTTTAAGACGTTGCTCACCGCGGCGCGCTAGGACTTCCGTTACTGAAATTGGGAAGTCCATGCCGGCCGAACTTTCACCGCTCGAAGCGCTCGTCAATCAGGTCATGGCGGCGATGCAGATACCGGCTGATCCGGATGCCGAAGCGCCCGCCAGCCCGTCGATGCGCGAGCGCTTCATGGAACTGCTCGTGCTGTCGCTGGCCAGTCTCTACGGCAAGACGCCCATTCCCGCCTCACCCTTCGATCGCGCCATGATGCGATCGATCACCAAGGGCCTTGATGACAATGACGCTGGCAAGTTCAGCACGCGCGCCGATGACTGGATCAGGCTCGAAGGCCTGGTGCGGGTGCAGGAAGGCGCCAAGAATTACACGCTGAACCGGATGTCGCTGGCCGTGCTGTCGACGCCGACCAGCCAGGGCGCTCTTGGCGAAGTCATGGAGCGCGCCGCCGCCATCTATATCAACCCTGGTCCCTCGCCCGAGCTGCGCCGTGCCGCCCGCCTGATCGGCGCCTATTTCATGACCAGGCTGGGCCGCGGCGGCTAAAACAGATCGCCCTGTTCGGGCCGCATGCGGGCGCCCTCGTGGCCGAGCAGCCAGACTTTTCGATCCAAGCCGCCGCCATAGCCGGTCATCGATCCGTCGGCGCCGATCACCCGATGGCACGGCACCACAATGGAGATCGGATTGCGCCCGTTGGCGAGACCTACCGCGCGCATGGCATTTTTGTCGCCGAGCCGCCGCGCCAGTTCGCCGTAGGAGATGGTGACGCCGCACGGGATGCGCTTCAACTCCGCCCACACCCGGCGCTGAAATTCGGTGCCCCCGCCGTCGGTCTCGATGCCCTCGATGGCGGTGAGTTCGCCCGCGAAATAGGCCCGCACCCGCGACGAGAGCCCGAAGGGATCATCCGCGGGCTGAACATCGAGCGCCCCGAAGCGCTGCGTCATCTCGCGCGCCACACGCTCCGTGGCGTCGTCGAACTCCAGCAGCAGGAGTGTTGCCTCCCGGGCCATCAGAACCATGGTGCCAATGGGCGTCTCGATCCGGTCGGAGAGGATGGGCGGCATGTGCAGCATATTACACCCTCATGCCCCCGCCCGGTCAATGCGGCAAGTGTAG
>JANPCA010000260.1:0-2045 GCA_031430715.1 Hyphomicrobiales bacterium
CTGTCTTCAGGTCGATGTGGTGGGGACGGCGCAGTTCGCCCGACTTCTTGTCCTCGACCCAGGTCACGGTCTGTTCATGGTGACCGGACCGGCGCATGCCGATGCGGCTTCTGGACATTTTCTTGCGTGGAACGGCCATCGTGGAACTCCATATGACAGACGCGTGGGGGAATGGCCCACGCCCTTCAGATGGCGCGCCTTATAACCTCGCTCAACGTGCAAGGCAAGTGAGATAGGGAGCCATGCCGTTCATGCGGATCAAAATCCGGTTGGCAATGGATTTGACCCGTTTCGATGGTTTTCCCGCCTGCCGCTTGATCGGATTGGGCAGCACCGCCGCCAGCAGGGCCGCCTCGCGCTTGCTCAAGGCCTGGGCGGATTTCTTGAAATGGTGCCGGGCCGCCGCCTCGGCGCCATAGACCCCCGGGGCCCATTCGACGATGTTCAAATACACCTCGATCATGCGCTTCTTTGACCAGACGAGGTCCATCCAGAGAGCCAGCGGCAGTTCCAGGCCCTTGCGGATGACGAATCGTCCGTCCCACAGGAACAGGTTCTTGGCGGTCTGCATGGGAATGGTGCTGGCGCCGCGGATGGGGCCCTCGCCGTCGTCGAAGGCATCCTCGATCACTCCCTGGAACTCGGTCCAGTCCACCCCCCAGTGCTCGCAGAAGCGGGCATCCTCGGAGGTGATGACGGCGCGCGCCAGATGTGGCGAGATTTGATCGAGGCTCACCCATTGCTTGTCGAGGCCGTTGCCGGTGATGGCGCGCAGCAGCATGACGTTGGAGACGGGCGGTGGAACCACGGTGTAGACGGCCGTCATCAAGATGGGCCAGGCCATCAGAATTGCCACGGCATAAAGGGCCCAGCGCATCACGCCGCGCCACCGGCCGGTTCGCGCAAGCTGCTCGATGCCCGCCGGTGCCGGCATAGCTGCTGGTTGAGTTTCGTCGCCCATGTCCCTAGGAAGGGGCGCATAGCACAGGAATACGCCATTGTCCTTCGAAGATGCCTTAAGCCGCTGCGCCGCTGAAATCGACGCATTTCTGGATCAGCTGTTGCCCATGGAGGCGGCGCCCTCCAGGCGGGTGATGGCGGCGATGCGCTATGCGGTCCTTGGACAGGGAAAGCGGCTCCGGCCGTTTCTGGTGGCCGCATCGGCGGCCTTGTTCGATGTGCCGCGCAGCCAAGCTTTGCGGGTGGGCGCTGCGCTTGAATGCGTGCATTGCTATTCGCTGGTCCATGACGACCTGCCCGCCATGGACGACGACGACCTGCGGCGCGGCAAGCCGGCGGCGCATAAAGCCTTCGACGAGGCGACAGCCATTCTGGCGGGCGATGCGCTGCTCACCTATGCTTTCGAGATCCTGGCGGATGTGGCGACGCACCCTGGCGCTGGCTTGCGCCTGAAATTGATTGCGGGCCTTGCCAAGGCCGCGGGGCCGGCCGGCATGGTGGGCGGTCAGATGCTCGATATCGAGGCGGAAAAGACTGGTTGTTCAAATCTTTCCGACATCATGCTGATGCAGGGCATGAAGACCGGTGCGCTGTTCCGCTATGCCTGCGAGGCGGGCGCGATCCTAGGGAACGCCGACCCTGCCCCGCTGACGCTCTTTGCCAGCCGCATCGGACTGGCCTTCCAGATCGCCGACGACATCCTCGACCGGGAGTCGACGCCGGAAGCCATGGGCAAGGCGACCCAGAAAGACAAGGCCATGGGCAAGGCCACCTTCGTCGATCTGTTGGGACTGGCGGAATCGAAGGTCCGGGCGGCGGAGTTGACGGCGGAGGCCATCACAGCCTTGGACGTCTATGGCGCGCGGGCCACGATGCTCATTGAGGCCGCGAATTTCATGGTGCGGCGGCGGAAGTAACTTTCCTTCTCCGCCCGAAGGGCGGGGAAGCTCGGGCATGCGGATCAGGAAGCCGATGGCGGTGCGCTGGCCAAGCCCCGGAATGCTGAGCAGCAAGTCGAGGCGGTTGGCGAGTTGGCCGTCCTTGCGCATCCGCGCCTCGAGCTTGGCGAGACCCGCGCGCCGTTG
>JANPCA010000261.1:0-6778 GCA_031430715.1 Hyphomicrobiales bacterium
CCAGACCTGGTGGCTCGACATCGCCACGCCAGGTGGCCATCGCCTTAGAAGATCGGCTGAAACAACTGACCGCAAGGCGGCCCAGGAACTGCACGACAAGCTGAAGGCCGACCTCTGGCGCCAGGCCAAGCTGGGCGACAAGCCCAAGTACACCTGGGAGGACGCTGCGCTGCGCTGGCTGAACGAGCAGGCACACAAGGCGTCTATCCGCGACGACGCCAAGAAGATCGAGATGCTGACGCCGTTCTTCCGCCGCGTGCCACTGGCCGACCTGAGCTGGGACCGCATCCAGGCCGTCGTGGAAGGGCAGAAGGGCGACCGCAAGCCGGCCACGCGCAACCGCTACTACCAGCTGGTGCGGTCGATCCTGCGCCGGGCCATGCGCGAATGGCAGTGGATCGACAAGGTGCCGGTGGTGCGCCTGCACCGTGAGCCCGAGGGGCGCGTGCGCTATCTGTCACCGCAGGAGATCGACACCCTGCTACGCAACTTGCCCGAGCACCTGCGCGCCATGACGCGCTTTGCCTTCGCCACCGGCTTGCGCCGCGGCAACGTGCTGCGCCTGCGCTGGAAGCAGATCGACCTGAGCCGGCGCGTGATGCATGTGAAGGCCAGCGAGGTCAAGAACCGCAAGACGCTGGGCATCCCGCTGAACGACACCGCCATCGCCATCATCCGCGAGCAGATCGGCAAGCACGACGAGTTCGTCTTCGTCTACCAGGACAAGCCGTTGGCCGCGACGGTGAACACGGCCTGGCGCAACGCGCTGAAGAAGTCGGGCATCGAGGACTTCCACTTCCACGACACCCGCCACACCTGGGCCAGCCTGCTGATCCAGAACGGCGTGCCCAAGGGCATGATCAAGGAGCTGGGTGGGTGGAAGTCGGACAAGATGGTCGAGCGCTATGCGCACCTGGCACCCGAGCATCTGGCGCCGCATGCGGCGGTGCTGGACCGGGTGTTGAAGGCGCCCGGGAAGACTGTCGAGCTGGCGCCGGTTCCGAAACGAGCCCCTTGAGGGCCGGTGCCCGCGCGCACGCCTTGACGCCTGCAAGCCCAGTGTGAGCCTTCGATGGCATTGACCATCGGAGGCTTTCACCATGCATGAGTTCAAGACCCTGTCCGGACGCCTGATCGAGGCCCGGCGCTACCTGACCCGCGCAGCGCGGCAGCGGGACCACGATCCGGCGCGCGAACGCTGGGAACTGTGGTTGACCACGGCGGATGGCCAGGAAGAGAAGCACGTCGTGGCATCGCGCTTGATGCCCGCGCGAAGCGGGCATGCCGTGACGCTGATCCTGCTTGGCGACGAGCCCGTCGGCATGTTCAACTTGGACGCCGGGTATCGCGTCAACTTCGCGCGCGCCGACCCTGCGCTGTTACTGCTCCCCGTGGATGTGGCTCTCGTCGTTTTCGGGGCACTCGCCTCGATCGTGACGTCGGCGGTCACAGGCCCGGCCATCTTCGTGCTTGCCGTGCCTTTGCTGGCGCTCTACATCCCGGCCTTGGCGGTGGTACGGCTGAGGAACCGCAGCGTGCTTCAGCGCCAGGTCGACCGGTTGCTGGACCAGATGCAGGTGGATCACGTGGTCAGGCCGTTCCGGCGGCGCAATTGAAGACTGTCGGCAGCCCGAAGTCCCGAAGTATCGTCGAGCGGCGTTTGTCGAAGACGTACGCCTGGAGTGGATGTGCAGCGCCGAAGACCTGAGCACCACCTGCCAGGACGGTGTCGGTGCCCGCCGGCATGTCAATGGGCTTAGTGGCTCAGTGGCCAGCCACACCGCATCGACGCGGATCATCGCAGCCAGTCGCGCAGCCCTGCCGCGTACTCGGCGGCTGCCGCAGCGGGCCAGACGATGTTGACCCGGGTGCCGGCGCGATGCAGTTCGATGCGGATGTCACCGTCCTTCGGCGGCGCCTTCAAGGCCAGCGGTACGAAGCCGCCGGGGACAAGGCTTTTCGCAACCGGGTTGATCACCGGTGGCAATGAGACCGTCTTCGCGTCGATCACTCACTTACGCAGCATGTTGGAGTTCAAGCAGTGTGCCAATGCCATCCGCTTACCTCACGCGGACTTAAGGTTCCGACGGTGCGGTGCGGGGGTCCAATTGCTACTTCCCCAGCCTTGCGGCGAAGAAACGGGGGGGGCTCGCTTGAACCGATGTCAATGCGCCAAAGGCGCATTTGGCGGTTCAGCCTTGTCCGCAATGCCGTACTGCAACTCGACCAACTTCGTCACGTGATACCCGTGACTTGCGATTCGATCAAATTCGTCGACGTCAAGGCGCCGCAAGGTTGTCGGAAAGCGCGCTGCATATTCCGCTGACTCGCAAGTTCCAACAGAGGTAAGAGGCATGCCGATGTAGGCGAAGGCGCCGCGCCCGCGCTCCGCCTGCAAGTACGTTGCGAAGGTTCGCACGCGCAGTGCATGCGCCTGATCCGCCATGATGTCTGCGACGCGTATGAGCCTGAACATATTGAAGGCGCCAAACGAGAAGCCAGGTGCCAACGGCGCTCCAGCGTCCGAGACCACGATGCACTCGCCTGACAGTTTTGATCGACCACGTCCGGCATCGAAGAACGGTTCCAGGCCAAGGTTGTCGTATACGCCGCCGTCATATAGATGCAATCGCCGGTAGCCGATGTCGACGACCTGCTCAGAGCCTTCCGGAGCACCCCATGGGCGACGTTTCCAGGTGAATTTGGAGGCGTCTAGCGTCAAGGGGCCGAACCCACCGGGGAAGGCTGCTGAGACTGCAATGGCATTCGCGAGTGGGAAGTTGCCAGGAGGGGCGTAGCCTAGCTCGTAGTCGCCCAACTCTGCGGCCTTGAAGCGGAACCGCTTCCCATTCTCCGCCGTGGTCCCATTGATGGACCACTCGGGCATGCGCGGCAGGTCGGTGAGTTTTCTCGTGATGCCCCATTCGACGCTGAGGGCGCGAGCCAGAAGGTTTGCGCGCGACAGGATGAACCGCAAATTTGCCGGCCTGAGAAGTTGCCTGGCTGCCCCCCACTGCAGGCTGCGTGAGCAGAGCTTCGAACGAAGCGCAGGGTAGACCTGCGACAAGAATGCCTCTGACGAGGGCCAGGCCAACTGGCACTCCTGAAAGATGAGGCCAACCAGCAGACTTCCGCCCGAAACCGTGGAAATCCTGGTGACGCGTTCGAGCATGCCGCGTTCGGCGAGCAGCCGGAGGACGCCGAGGTGAAAGACCATAGCCCGGATACCGCCGCCCGACAGCACGAGCGCTATCGAGGGCTGCGCGTGCACGCCCATCAGCGAACGCTTCCCTGCAATACCCGCATGTCGCTCTCTGCCACGATCAGCTGAACCGCTGGCAGGCCATCGTCGGACATGCCGAGTGCCAGATGCACAAGCTGTACGAAATCGTCCCGGCTGGGCGTAGCGGTATGACCTCGTGGGTGGCTGTGCCATTCGCCGATGTAGCCGACGATGCCTGCAGTGCGGCGTGAGGCTTCATTTACTGCATCGGCCAGGCCCGCGACGCCACGCTTGAACTCGCCTTGGCTTGCCGTGCTGTCAGGCGGGGCTGGAAGGCAGGTCACGACCACGATGGCCTTGATGTTGAAATCGTAGTAGCCAAGCAGCACGCCGCCAGTCTCGTTCGGAAGCCCTGCCGCACGCATGTCGCGGAGTTGTGCCTCGGCCCCTGCATCAATGAACAGGTCGAACGCGCCTAGTTGCATGCGCCGTTCGGTGTTTGTCGCAACATCGTGCACCTCGACCGCCCCGCGTGTCGGGTCGAGCTGCCAAATGCGAATGGAAGCCGCTGCCGAGGCTGATGCCGCCTGAATCTGCTCTGCCAACGTGCTCGCGTGGCGCATAACGCGGGAGTAGGGCATCACCATCGATATGTCGCGGCAGCTGGCACCGCTCCAGAACGACTTCGCATTGCCGGCGAGATGTTCAGCCCCCCAAGCGCTTTGTATTGCGGCGCGGTAGTACTGGGCCTCCAATGAGCGGAGGCGAATCGTGCGCTCTGCGTCCTCGGTCAGAAGGACCGCCGCATTGCCATTGGGCGTGATGAAGGTGGAGATGTGCCGGGCGAATGCATCGACAGAGCTGGCGGCGCGTGGATATTCAAGCGTGGTCGACGCATCAATCACGAGCTTCGCCGAAGTCAGCGCGCTCGCAACCGCTTCCTGCGTGAAATCGCATGCGTCGGCGCAGATGGGTTTGATCCTTGTGGCGCCGTGCACTGCCGCTTCATGCAAATCGGCCGCAATGGCCGACTTGCACTGGCCGATGTGTTGGGCGAGGGCAGTGTGCCGAGACAGGTTGTGCGGCTTGATGTGGTCTTTGTCTATGACAGTCCATTGGCCCCAGCCGCTTCGCCCCCAAATATTGAGCATGGCGCTACCCAGCGAGCCAGCGCCGACCAGCACGGCGTTTGGTGGCCCCGCATCTGTGAGGCCTGACTGACGCCTGGCGGCGGCAGCGTCATTTAGGCTGAGCAAATCCATTGGGAAGATGTCTTGGTTGCACCACGCTGTCGACGTTTTCGAATTCAGTACGTCCTTGTAGTAGCGCTTCTCATGCAGCATGAGCGCTCCAACCGTGGCGCCTAGTTCCAGCGCGCCCATGAGCACGACAAAGGCACGATGGCTAATGCCAACCGCATCGGCACCTTCTGCCCTCGAAACTGGGATGTGCAAAATAATGACAGTGAACTTGTCGTCTGAAGAGGCGAGAACTCCGGCGCCATCGACCCGTTGCTGCAACGCTTCGCGGAGGGCCGGCAAGAGTTCTGTCCCGCGTCGGGCCAATATGTCTGCGAGTTGCCCGAGCGTTTGAGGGTCACGCTCCACGAAGCCGTGCACGACCGGCGCCAACTGAAGCTCGATTGGGGCCGCGGTGCCTGCCTTGTGGGCGGCGCCCTTCGCGATCGCTTCCATGAAACAGGTGAACCCGCCGTCGGCTCGCTCCGCGCCACCCGCGATCACGAACCGCAGGGATGGGTCGGCGCGAAGTTCTGCAAGATTCCACGGCACGACCAGTTCGAACTTGGTTGCGAAGAAGAGGTGCTCGACCGGCTGGTCTGCTGGGTGCAGCGAGCCTTGGGCACTCTTCTCTAGCCACCACTGAATGCGCCGCAGGAAGTTCTGCGGTGTCCAGGTCCTGTTGACCGTAGCTGCCGGTTCGAAATACAGGCACAGGCTCGCCGGTGCGCCAGGAATTCCCTGGTTCTGGTGCATCAGGACCGGGAAGTCCTTCCGCATGGCCAGCACCTCGACAAGGTTCTTGGGGTCTGCGGTTACGCACAGTGCCAGGCGCTCTCGATAGTTGATCCCAAGGGCGTTCTTCGGTGGGACGCCGTCGCACTCGACCTCAATGACCAGGCACTCGATGGAAGGTTTACCGTCGTTCAAGCGCTGCAGCAGTTGCACGCCGGTGAAGTCCCGTTGCCTGCTGATTGCATCCAGCAATTCCCTGGCGCGCGGAATTGCGAGATCCGCGCCAGCGACTTCGCTGACGTTGATCAGCTGGTGAAACTCGATGGACAATCAACCAGCCCGCGGCGGCGATGACAAGATGATCGCTGGCGCACCAATGGAACCTGAACGCTTCCACGAAACGCCACCGACCGTGATCTCGAACGTGATCGGCTCGGGCTTGTTGGCGTTGGGCTCTTCCATCGTCACCAGGAACTTGCGCCCGTCAACTTCCTTGAGATACCGCTCGTACGCGTTTCGGGCCTGAATGTGCGGCGGTTGGACCTGCGCGTATGAATCCTTCATGTCAGGCATCGGCTTGCTGCAACTCACGATGTAGGAATCCTTCTTACCCTTCAGCAGCAGCTCTTTGACCAACGGCTTCGGCACGGTCTCCTTGTCGCCCTTCTGGCCGTCTTCGTTCAGTGCCAGGTAGCTGCAGTGGTGCGGGATATTGAACAGGTCCCATGCAAGCCGATCGTCGTTCTTGTGGTACTTCGTGATGGCGACCATGTCTTCGAGTTCCTCCCACGTCGCATCACCGATTTCGAGGTAGTCGTAGTCGGCGCCGTCAGCACGGATGCGCACATTGAAGATCAGCGAGGCTCGGTTGCGAATGATGTCGCCCTCGTCGCAGTGCTTGATGAAGGGCGAGTGGCAAAAGAATTCGGCACCATCGGTGGCCAGGGAGAAGCCGGAAACGATCGTGCCGGCGTCGACAAACAGGTGGTCGCGCGCAGAGGCGGCTTCACCGCGATCTTTCAGGCGTGGCTCCAGCCAATCGGCTAGCGCCTGCGGCTTCGAGAAGACCCGGATGCCCTTGCCCTCCAGCAAGCGGTGTCGCGCTTCCTGCCGCAGCAACGTGTTCTCGTCGCTCTGATGGTCGTTGTCGGCTTCTTCAACCACCATCGCGGCGGGAACCCACAACTCGTGAATCTTGATCCGACCTTCGCCCTGGTACTTCTTAGCGTGCTGAAGCTCAAAGAACTCGGTACTGCCTTGGATGTGATCAAGGTCACCATGGGTGAAAGCGACGACATCGAAGTAGTCCCGTCCGGCCTTCTTCAGATCATCCTTGAGCCGGGATTTGAGATCGATTTCCGGGGTGTCCGGGTCCTCGGCGTTGCCACGGTGGCAAAAGTCGAAGAGCACCCTGCGCCCGGCCCACAACACGATTTGCGTCGTGTCGCCGTTGCCGACGGGGTAGAAGATGACTTGGTGAGTCGTCGCCATCGGTGCATTCCTATCCATAAAGAGACTAGTACAAGATCACAATGCACCATACTATAGCATTAAAAAGAGTCGTACTAACACTTCTCCTCAG
>JANPCA010000262.1:0-2994 GCA_031430715.1 Hyphomicrobiales bacterium
TCGCCAAGCTCAAGGCGTTGCTCAGAAAAGCCAAGCCGAGAACGCAAAAAGCCATCGATCGCTGGATCGCAAAAATCTTCGCAGGAATGCATCAACTACTTCAAAAGCTGCGGCTATTCAAACTAACCCGGAACCGCTCTAAGGCTGACGTCTTCGATTACATCGAGCGCTTCTATAATCCCAAGCGCCGGCATTCGACGCTGGGGTATCTCAGCCCCATTGAGTTCGAAAGGAGGGCCAGGTTAGCTTAAGTGCCTGTCCACGGAACCGGCAGCAGGCCAGTACCGGAAAACCACGGGATTCCTCGCACGTTCCGCCATCTGCGTGCCACTGCTAGTGGGCCATGCGAATGCTACCGATCTAACAGCTGGTGTAATCATGGAAAAGATGGACGCCAAGGAGCGGACGGCCTTTCTCGCAGGCGTGATCGAGGGGCTTGCCTATGCGCGGTATACGAAAGACGGGAAGAACACCGACGGCATGAAATGCATCTATAGTTGGTTCTATGAGAAGGAAGGAACGGGTGCAAAAATCTATGCCGCTTTTGACCGCTTCCATGACTATCAGCCAGGCGCGGTCTTGGCCGCGATGGTCGAGAAGGAATGCGGTAGCTGATGGAAGCAGGCCCTCTGTCTTACCGGCTTGAGTTTGCCAAACGTGCGGAATGGCGGCGCGAGGATGAGCGCCGCGTGCGCGATCAAATCAAGCGGCGCGAAGAGAAAGACGAGGAGCGGGAGCGCGCGCAAGAAGGCGCGCAGGAACAGCTGATGGACTACGCCATGGCGATGATTGCCACCGATGCGCAAGTCGAACAATTCACCGTCAAGCTTGACACCTATGACACTGCCACAATTGAAGCCCTGCAGAAAAATGAAGAAGCCCTTGAGAAGGTGCGCTCCGAGATACGGATTATGCTGGACAAGGCCTATGTGCTGCCCGATGGCCGAAAGGTATTCAAGACCGAAGACGGAAAACGGGTGTTCGACGAGCACGGCACCGAATTGAAAGAGTTTGACCCAACAGAAGTGGAAGATTGGCGTCCAAGGTGGGAACAGCTTCGTGCCAAGACCGAGGAACACGTAGCCTTAACCGAAGAACGCCAACAGTTGCATGACTACCAAGAACTTTTGGACAAAACCCGCAGTGACACCAACGAAGAGGGCCTGACGAAAGGCGAGCTTGACGACCTTGAGAAACGGTTGGAAGCGGCCATGCCGGAAGCGGTCAGGAAAAATCTGCCGAAAGACAACACAACGACCATGGACGATGACAACACGAACGAACCGCAGGCCGCGTCATTACGCCCCGCCGCAAAACTCGACATGCCCGCCCTATAGCACGTGCGGCGCTGAGGCATTTGTCCGATCAAGACCGCTCCCGCATCGGCGATAACGATCCCTGTGGCGAACACGACTTTGGTGCCATCGAGCAGAGCGAAGATTTTGCTCTCCCTCTGCGCACTCATCGACGGGGTAGGGTCAGCCTTGCGGACAAATCTGCCAAAGAGGGCCGAAGCTGAACGCAAACCTACCGGATAACACGGTACCGCGTACCTCGACCCTCGCCGGCACGTTCAAGCCGTTTCAGATCGACAAGTTTCTTGATGATCGCTTCGACCGTTCGAGCCGGATAGCCCAGCGCCGCGATGGCATCCTTGCGATTGAAGTGTTCTCCGCGCGTTTGCGCCCAGAGCCACAAGGCGAGCTGCTTTTCCGAAAGCAGCGATTCAATCGAATCCGCCGCAATGATGTCGAGCGCCTGCTGTGCCTGAGCCTTCACGATCTCAAGGAAATATATCACCCAAGGAAATACATCCTCGGCGTTCGATTTCCATGTCGACTGAGCGCGGTTTAGCGCGAGATAGTAATCCGCCTTTCTCGCCTCGATCAACTTCTCATGGGAGACCAGCGCCGTAAAACTATACCCTTGCTGCATCAAGAGCAGGTTCGTCAGCAGGCGGCTGGTCCGGCCATTGCCATCCTGAAAAGGATGAATGGCCAGATACTCAAAGATGAAATTGGCCAGGCGGACAAGCGGATGCTTGAAATTGCCCGCTTCGGCCCAATCGCGCCACGCAACCAACTCCTGCATTTCCTTCGGGGTCAGATGAGGCGGAGTCGGATCGAAGATTACCCCCACGACATTGCCGCTCGCGTCTTTCGCCTCGACCCGATTGGGGCCGAACTTGTAGTGACCGCGCTGGCGCTCATCCTTCTCGGAGTGTTTCAGCATGTCGCGGTGCAGCTGAAGAATGAAGGCTTCAGAGACCTTCATATCGGCGTGGATATCCAGGATCAGCTCCAATATTTCGAGATAGCCCGCAACCTCCTGCTCGTCGCGCGTTTTGAACTTGCGGATGCGCAGATTGCGGTAGAGAGCCTCGACCTCCCCATCGCTCAAGCGGTTGCCTTCGATTCGGTTTGAAGCACCGGTCGAGGTGACGATGACGGATTGGTTGAGGCGGCTAATGGTCTGGGGCGGCAATTTGCCGGTCAGGCGAAATGCGGCTTTAACGGCGTCAATCTCGGCCAGAAGCGCGTATATTGCCTCTGTCCTTTCTGGGCTGAAAGTCAGCCGCTTGCTCAGCCTGTCGGTCGCCCAATCCATACAACCTCACTTGTCATGTGATATTATGTGAGATAACGTGAGAAAAAGCAAGCCGCTACGCAAATAGGCACCCACAAATACCCAGTCCGAAATTAGGGTTTCTGTCGCCACGCTATGGCCAGGCAGCGGCATCGCGCTCTTCTGGCATGTTGGTCTGAGTTGTGTCGAGAACAAATAGACTTGTCCGGTTTATGTGCCACATGAATTGTCCGCTTCTGTTGTGTCCGGCAGACCGGCCTGCAAGGAGCCGCAGGCGACTGGAGGGCTGGTCTGCCGGGCGGCGCGCGTCGAAGCGGTACACGCTGCTGCCTTGATGGGTCCGATTTCGGGCGTCCCGTCGGGTGCGAAGGCCGCGAGTTGCCTCGGACCGTGGAAAACCGCCATGCG
>JANPCA010000263.1:0-14359 GCA_031430715.1 Hyphomicrobiales bacterium
GCGCCGCGAAGGCGCCACGGAACGCGGCGATCATTTCCGCTGGCATGACAGCCGCGAGGTCGGGAGACAGGCTGGCCGGCTTCCAATCCGTCTGGGGCGCCGGTCCTCCGGCTGCCGCGCGATATAATAGGCAACCGGCAACCCGGCGATCAGGCACAGCACGGTGGTCATGGCGGCGAGCCCCACCGATCGCAGCATGATGTTGATGTAAGCCGGGTTGAAGATCAGCGAGCCGTCGAGATCGCGCTCGAACAGGAACTGGACATAGGCCTCATGGCTGTAGGCCTGCTCCACCCCGCCATAGGGGTCGGCCACCATGAAGGAAATGGCCAGCATGATGAACATCGGCAGCACGCCGAAGATGCCAATCACACCCCACGCGGGCGCCACGCCGAGCCAGTTCGATGTGGGGCTGCGCCGCATCAGTCGGCCAGCATGCGGGCAGCGCCCGCCGGAATGCCGACGGCGACCGTGTCGCCGGCCTTGAAGCGCCCCTGTCCTGAAAGGCTGTTGCCGTCGCGCACGTTGAGACTGACGCCCTGGCCGGCGGTCACCACATAACTTGTGTAAGTACCGGTATAGACCGCCTCGCGCACCCGCGCCTTGAGACCGCGCGGCGTCTCGGGCGAGAGCGCGATCTTCTCCGGACGAAGCGCCAGCGAGATCCTGTCGCCGATCCTGTGCGGGCCGTTCAACCGCGCCTCGATGGCGAAGCCTTCGCTCACCCGCACCACCGCCTCGCCCCCGGCGATCTTCTCGATCGTGCCCTCGATGAAGTTGCTGTCGCCGATGAAATCGGCCACGAAATGATTGACCGGACTTTCATAGATATCGAGCGGCGTACCGATCTGCTGGATGCGCCCCGCCGACATCACCGCGACGCGGTCGGACATGGTGAGGGCTTCTTCCTGGTCATGGGTCACGAACACGAAGGTGATGCCGGTTTCGCGCTGCAACGTCTTCAATTCGCCGCGCATCGCCTGGCGCAGCTTGAGATCGAGTGCCGACAAGGGCTCGTCGAGAAGGAGCACCTCCGGATGCGGCGCCATGGCGCGGGCAAAGGCGACGCGCTGCTGTTGCCCGCCTGAAAGCTGCGAGGGCCTGCGCGCCCCATACTCCGCCATCTTGACCAGGGCCAGCGCATCCTTCACCGCGCGCTCGATGTCACCCCTGGGCTTGCCCTGCATCTTGAGGCCGAAGCCGACGTTCTCGGCAACCGTCATGTGCGGAAACAGCGCATAGTGCTGGAACACCGTATTCACCGGCCGTTTGTCCGGCGGCAGATGCGCGATGTCGCGGCCATGCAGGAGGATTTCGCCCGCCGTCGTATATTCGAAGCCGGCGATCAGCCGCAGCAGGGTGGTCTTGCCGCAGCCCGACGGCCCCAGCAGCGTGAAGAATTCGTTTTCCCGGATGGTCACCGACACATTGTCGAGCGCCTTCACGCCGCCCGGAAATACCTTCGACACGCCGCGCGCTTCGACTGCGGATTGTCCTTCGCCCAAGTGCTCCACTCCCCCCGCGTCTTGTTTTTGTGCGGTTGCTTGCGATCATCCTATGCCGAGACCGGCGCTCTTGCCAATGGCCATCACAGGCTCCAGCCGCCGTCGATGATGAACGTCTGTCCCGTGACGAAGGCCGACTCGTCGCTTGCCAGATAGACCACCAGCATGCCTATTTCGTCAGGCATCGCCATGCGCCCCATGGGCTGGCGCGAGATGAAGGCCGCCTTCGCCGCCTCGTAGTCGCCCGTCGCCTTGAGCCGTTCCGTCAAGGATGGGCTGTCGACCGTACCCGGACAAATGGCGTTGACCCTGATGCCCTTCGTCGTGAAGTCCGCCGCCAAGGCCTTGGTCATGCCGATCACCGCCGCCTTGGTTGCTCCATACACGAAGCGATTGGGCACGCCCTTGATCGAGGATGCGGCGGACGCCATGTTGATGACCGTGCCGTGCCCTTGCGCCAGCCAGCCCGGCATGAAGGCCTTGATCATGTGGAAATGCGCCTTGACGTTAAGGTCGAAGGAAAAATCCCAGGCCTTGTCGTCGGTCTCCATGATGGTGCCGGGATGGACGAACCCTGAGCAGTTGAACAGGATGTCGGGCACGCCCACCCGCGCCGCCGCCCGGTCGATCTCGCCCTGGTCCAGCACATTGAGCGTGAAGGTTTCGATGCCGGACTGCTCGGCCTCGAGCGTTTTCAACTGTTCCGCGTTGATGTCGGTGGCCCATACCTTCGCACCTTCGCGCGCCATGGCGATGGCCGAGGCCCGGCCGATGCCTTGCCCAGCTGCGGTGACAATTGCGCTTTTCCCTGCAAGCCTGCCGGCCATGGACTTCTCTCCCTGATCCTGTTCAAATCGATCGCCGATCACTAGCGCCACGGCGTGAGACTTGTCCATGAGCAACGATGACCTCTGTTATCTTTCCGCCACTGCAGCCCTCAAGCTGTTCAAGTCGCGCAAGCTCTCGCCCAGGGAGTTGCTGGCCGCCCTGATCGCCCGGGGGGAACGGGTGAACCCCGCCGTCAACTGCTTTGCCGACTGCTATTTCGACGAGGCCATGGTTGAGGCCAGGGCCGCCGAGGCCCGCTACATGAAGCGCGGCGCCAAACTGGCCCCCCTCGACGGGATTCCGCTGGCGGTCAAGGATGCCCAGCGCGTGGCTGGCAAGCGCACGACCCACGGCTCCCTGATCTTCAAGGATTCGGTGGACGATCATTCCGATCCCGCCATCGAGCGCCTGCAGCAGGCCGGTGCCATCGTCTTCGCCCGCACCACCACGCCGGAATTCTGCTTGTCGGGCGTCACCCATTCGCGCATCTGGGGCATTACCCGCAACCCATGGAATAGGGATTGGACACCTGGCGGATCGTCCGGTGGATCGGGGGCTGCATTAGCGGCGGGCCTCGCCACCATTACCACCGGTACCGACATCGGCGGTTCGATCCGCATTCCCGCCGCCTGTTGCGGTATCGTCGGTTTCAAACCGCCCCATGGCCGCAACCCAGACGGGCCGCCCGCCAACTTCGACCGCTTCAATCACTGCGGCCCCATGACCCGTAGCGTGGCGGACGCGGCACTGATGCAGAACATCACGTCCGGCCCCCACCCGCTCGACCACGACTCGATCCGGCCGAAAGTCAAAGTCCCCTTGGAAGCTCAAAGCATCAAGGGCATGAAGATCGCCTATTCGGTGGACTTGGGCTATTTCGATGTCGACAGCGACGTGCGCCAGAACATGCTGGGTGCGCTGGAGGTTTTCCGCCGCCTGGGCGCAACCGTCGAGGAAGTCGATCTCGGCTGGACAATCGATGTCGTCAACGACTGCCTGCACTGGTACAACATGATGAATTTCGGCCGCCAAACCATCTGGCACGCCAAAGACAACGCCGATCTGATGACGGCCTACGCACTGAAATATGCGGAAGCAGCCGAACGCAATTCGGCCATGGACGACATCCACAAGCCCTGGGCCCGGACCCACGCCATGTACCAGACGCTGGGGCCGGTGCTGGCAAGCCATGATGTCTTCATTTGCCCCACCAACAATATCCCCGCTGTGAAGGCCGATCACGATCCCTGGGACGAAAACTACACCATCAATGGCAAAAGGACCGATCCGGAATTCGGCTGGGTGATGACCTATCCCTTCAACATGCTGCACAATTGCCCGGTGCTGGCGGTGCCCTCGGGCCACGCCGTTTCGGGCGTCCCCACCGGCATCCAGATCGTCGGCCGCACCTTCGACGACCCCCGTGTCTTCAAGGCGGGCCTCGCCTACGAGCAGGCCCTGGGCGGCTGGTACACGGAGAAGGGCAAGCGCCCGCTCATCTGAGCCCCGCAACTTCGCGCCGGAAGGGCAGCGCATCGCCTTTGTCAGGTTCTTCCAGTTCTTCCGCGTAACGATGCCCGGCATAGGTCGCCCAGGCGATGGCGGCCGGCGCATTGGCATCACCGATGACCCTGACCGATTGAATGCCGTGATCGGCCCATTGCGCGGCACGTTCCTTGAGATCGAGATAGAGTTGATCATCGGGCAATCGCGCCGTCACCATCACCACCGCATCGCAGGCGATCTCTTCCGTTCTCCCCGTGTAAGTGCAACTCGCAATGACAGCGCCCGCCTTCACTTGCACCACAGCCCGCGTCACCCGCACATCGACACCGGTATCGAGCAGCCGCGCCTGAACGATCTCCTGCTCCAGCGTATTGGTGCTCCACTCGGCAGCCTTGGTGGCGGGCGTTACGAATGTAACTTGGTTACCATGCTGCACCAGCAGCTCCGCCAGCACGCTGCCCATATAGAAATGGTCATCATCATAGAGCACCACGCGTCCGGTTGGCCGCTTGCCCGCCATCAGGTCATCGGGCGTGAAAAGAAGCATGGCCGCATCGATGGCAATCGGCAGCAGATGATAGCGCGCCACGCCATCGCGCCGCCATGTGGCGCCCGTGGCAATCGCCACATGCTCGAAACCGAAACCCATGATGTCGTCGGCCGAGAGCTTCGAGTCGCGATAGATATTGACGTTGCTCATCTTGGCGATCTGCCCCAGCCGGTAGTCGCGCACCCGCCCCCAGGCCGCAAGCCCAGGCAGCTTGCATTCCCGCGAAACCCGCCCGCCAAGCTCGGTGCCGGCCTCGGCGAGCGCCACCTCATAACCCCGCATCCCCAGCTTATGCGCCGCCGACAACCCCGCCGGGCCGGCGCCGGCGACGAGCACCTTGCTCTCTGACGCCCTGGCCTTGATCCGCTCCGGATGCCAGCCTTTCCTCCACTCTTCCATGAAGGACGAATTCTGCGTGCAGCGTGACAGCGAACCCGTCATGTCGCCGCTGACGCAGATGTTGCAGCCGATGCATTCGCGGATGTCCTCGATATGGCCCTCGTCGATCTTGAGCGGCAGGAAAGGATCGGCAATCGATGGCCTGGCGGCACCGATGAAATCGAGGATGCCCTGCCTGATCTGCCGCACCATCAGGTCAGGAGATGTGAAGCGCCCGACACCCACCACAGGCTTCGGCGTAAGCTGCTTGATGCCGCGGATCAGATCCTCCTGGGCCGCCTCGGGCGTGAAACGCGAGGTGCCGGAACAGGCCTCCCACGTGCCATGGGCGAAATCCCACAGGTCGGGAAGCTCCGCATGCATCGCCACCAGATCGCGCAACTGCGCGTTGGAGAACCCACCCTCCACCATTTCATCGAGCGACAGACGCACCGCGATGGCGCAGGTATCGCCCACCGCGTCGCGTGCATCCGAGATCAGTTCCTTCAAGAGCCGCGAGCGGTTCTCCAGCGATCCGCCATATTCATCGTCACGCTGATTTGTACGCGGTGAAAGAAAATGCTGGATGATGCCGAAGCCATGGGCGCCATATAAGCAAAGTATATCATAACCCGCCCGCTTGGCCCTCTGATACGCCAGCTTGTGCCAGTGCCGCAGATTGCGGATGTCCTGTTTGTCCATGGCACGGGCCTGGACGGGATCGCTGGTGAAGGTGAGGATCGGCGTGTGCGACGGCGCCATCGGCACTTCGCGCGTGTAGAGATTGGGTCCATTGGCACCGCTATAGGCCAGTTCGATGCCGGCCAATGCACCATTGGAATGGATGGCATCGGCCATCCTGACGAGGCCCGGCATGTCGTCCTCGTCCCAGATGCGCAATTCGATGAAGGGGGTGATTTCGGAACTATGGTGGATTTCAACTTGTTCGGTGAAGATGACGCCCCAGCCGCCTTCCGATTTGACCCGGCGCATTTCGGCGGCGGCGGATGGATCGCGATAACCGCCGCCATTGCAGTGGGGCACCTGATAGAAGCGGTTCTTGGCCGTCACCGGCCCGATCTTCACCGGTTCGAACAGAATATCGTAGCGCGGATCACGCATCGGGAGAGACCTACCGTCCGTTTTCCGGGTTGAGACGAGTTGAAGGCACGCCCCGCAAGTGAACATCACCGATCTTGGACGCCATCATTTTCCCCCAGATTGCACCTCAGGGTGGCAACCGGAATGTTGCGCGTCAAGCCTTGTTATTTAGTGAGGATGACTTGGCTCGTTCCGGCTATTCCGGCGGGAACCGGAACATCGGTGGCGCTGTAATCTGAATTGAGGATCAAATTAGGACCTGACTGCAGTTGCAAGCTCTGCGCGACGATGGCAGTATAGGCCGACTGGTCTCCGACGGGAGCCGTCGCGTCGATATTCAAGATGCTCTTGGACAAGTAGATCGTGCCCAGCAAGGTCCTGGCGTTGTTGCTGGCCAGCCGGTGCAGGCGGACACCACTCGCAATGCGGTCTTCGAAGAAGAGAAGGCCGGCCATCGGACCATCGACCGGCGCCGAAAGACTGATCGTCGTACCGCTGGTGAACCACACCAGCGAGGCCATTCCCGTCAGGTAGAAGCCGGTGTTTTCAGCGCTCAGACTGGCACTGTCCCGGACAACGAGTGGACCACCCTTGATCACATAAATGCCGGGTGAGAGCGTCACTTGCGACGTACCGCTAATCGTCAGCCCGCCGCAGTATACGCCGGGAGAAAGTTCTTTCGTCTCGCTGGCAACTTTCATGCTCGTGTGGTCGCAAGCACCGAAACTTGGTGCTGGGCGGTCTTTGAGGGGGTCGTCCATCGGCGGGCAATCGGTCACCACTGCCGGTGTAACGGAGTGAGCGGTGTCTGTCTTGTAGCCGCCGACCACACAGTTGAGCGAAGACTCGATGACTCCCGAGTCCATCACATTGAAACCCGCGGGAGTATTGGTATTCGAATAGACAGCACAGTCATTCGCCGTCAGTTGGGCGGAATGCCACAGTTGGACCCCGGCGATGCTGGGCGACAGCCCCAGGACACAGATATTTGTGCTGCCCACATACTTTGCCGTCGCGCTGACCTTGATCGGGGTGACGCCAGCGGCGATGAAATGCGCGAAGAACGGTGTCCACGTCTGAATGATGTTCACCGTCACGGCGGAGAAATCGTCGACGACCTCCACCGACAGCTCCAGATCGAGTTCCGAAAGTTGGCTCGTCGTCGAAGCTGCATCCTGAGTCAACTGGAAATTCGCATAGGATTTCACCGCGCTGGCGACCTGTTCGGCATTCGACATGGCAAGCGGAATCTCGCGGGCTCCAGCGATGGCGGAGGCATCCGCAGCCGCCTGCAGATCACCCCGCAGCTTGACCATCATGGCATAGTCCGAAGCGAGGCCGCCGACACCAATGAGCACCGGGAGCGACATGGCGAAGGTGACGGCGATGCCACCCCGGCAATTTGCCGCCCAGCGCCTGAGCGGCTGTTCAAGCAAGAGCAGTGCCCCCGCCAATGTATGGCCGGTCCTAGCCACTCTTCGCCTCCGCCACAGGAGTCCGCTCAAGCACCAGCGAACGCGGCAGCACCACCGCCGCCACCATGCCCTGGCCGGGTGCCGTCTGCACCGCCAGCTCGCCGCCATGGGCCTCGCAGATGGCCTTGGCGATCGGCAGGCCTAGCCCCAAGCCTTCGGCGGGCCTGGCATAGCTCATGTTTCCCTGAACGAAGGGCTGGATACAGTCCTTGAGCTTGGCCTGGGCAAGGCCAGGCCCCGAATCGCGCACCGACATCACAGCCTCGCCGTTGGCGGTTGCATGGCCCCAGATTTCGACGGTCTCGCCCTGCGGCGAAAACTTGATGGCGTTATCGATGAGTTTCGCCAGGGCCTGACGGATCAGGCGCTGGTCGCAGTGCAGCGTCAGGTCGCTCTCCAGGGGCCGCATCAGCAGGCGGACGTTCTTCAGGGCCGCCCGTGACCTGAGCCCAACGATGCTGTCGTCGAGGATTTCACTGAGGAGGGCCGGCGCGAAGTGCTGCTGCTGGCCTTCCGACAGGGCCTTGGAGAGCAGCAGGATATCGCTGACGATGGCGTTCAGCCGCTGGGCGGCATCCACCACATGGCCGAGCTGTTCGGCTTCCTGCGGTTGAAGGCGGGCCCGGAGCGTCATGTCCATCACTTTGGTGAGGCCGATCAATGCCGTGAGCGGTGTTTTCAGCTCGTGGCTCAACACCTGGAACATGGTGTTCTTGAGCTGGCTGGCGATCATCGCCTCGGCCTGCGCGGCGCGCAAGGCGCGTTCGGTATCGCCGTTGCGCATGACGAATTGCGCGTGGTGCAGGAACTGCGGCCAGTTGATCGGTTTGGTGACAAAGGACGAGGCCCCGAGCCTGTAGGCCTGCTCGATCGGTTCGCGGTCATTGTGGCTGGTGCAGACGATCACCGGCAGATCGGCGCTGCGCGAATTCTGCCGGATGTGGCGGAGCAATCCGAAGCCGTCGAGCTTCGGCATGCTGATGTCGACGACCGCCAGGCCGAGCTGCTCATTGGCGATGACGCCAATGGCCGATTCGCCGTTATCCGCCGTCACAACCCGCCAGCCCAGGGCCGAAAGCTGTTCCGTCATCACCTCGCGCAGAATCACGTCATCGTCCACGACGATAACGTTGCGGCGTGGCGCGTCTGGTCCCCCGTGGGCTCCGCTGTTCTGCATCAGACTAATGATCCTTCCCAGCGGCAAGCTAGGGGTTCTACCCTTAAAACATGGTGATATGCCTGTGGATGAGGCGATTCTTAACCAGTCATGGTTAAGTCATTCCCCATGAATTCGCGACAATTTGACAGTCCGCCGGAGCAGACGATGCGCGGCCGTGGCATCAGCCAGCGCATCTCCATGCTGGTGGCCGCCGCGGTGTTCACGGCCGTCGCCCTGGTCACCGCGATCTTCGCCTACAACGACGTGACCAGCGATTTCGCCGCCCGGAAACGCGCCTTCGAGGCCACCGCCTACGTCTTCGCCTCCGCCATCGCCGAGCATGTGGCCGAGCATGACACGCAAGGATCGCTGAAAGTGCTCCGCTCCATCAGCCGCATCCCCGACATCAGCTATGCCGCGGTTCTCGACCGCGACGGCAGGGCCTTCGCGTCCCTGGGCAGCGCCATCGTCATGGACGCGGGCGAACTGAAATCCGACATCGGCATCCTTGAGGCCCTGCGGACCGGCTTCTATCCCGTCGCCGTGGACATCATCAAATCCGGTGAAAAGATCGGTCAGGTTCTCTTGATCGTCAGGATTTCGGAACTGCGCGATCAGTTGCTGGAAGTCGTCCTCACCAGCCTGTTCGTCGCTTTCTCGGCCATCGCCATCAGTTTCCTTCTCGCCCATCGCCTGCAGCGCAACATCACCGACCCGATCCGCTCGCTCATCGAGGCCATGCGCGATGTCAGCGCCAGCCGGACCTATGACCGCCAGGTGAAGACCGCGGCCGAAGGCGAGACCGGCCAGCTTGTCGGCAGCTTCAATGCCATGATCAGCGAGATCCGCGGCCGCGACGAGGCCCTGGCGAAGCACCGTCAGACGCTCGAATCGACCGTCGAGCAGCGCACCCAGGAATTGCGCCTGGCGCGCGACGCCGCCGAAAGCGCCAACCAGGCCAAGACCAGTTTCCTCGCCACCATGAGCCACGAAATCCGTACCCCCCTTAACGGCTTGATGGTCATGGCCGAACTCCTCGCCGGTGCGGGCCTCGACCAGCGCCTGCAGCGCTACGCCGAAGTCATCGTCAAGTCCGGTCAGAGCCTGCTCACCATCATCAACGATATCCTGGACTTGTCGAAGATCGAGGCCGGCAAGCTCGAACTCGAAGTGATCCCGCTCAATCCCGCCAGCATCGCCGATGATGTCACCAGCCTCTATTGGGAGAGGGCCGCCTCCACGGGGCTCGATCTCGCCGCCCGCGTGGCGCCGGGCGTGCCGCGCCTGATCCTTGGCGATCCGGTGCGCCTCAACCAGATTCTCTCCAATCTCGTCAACAACGCGTTGAAATTCACCGAGCGGGGCCAGGTCCTCGTCAGCCTGCACCACGACAAGGGCCAACTCACCTTCTCCGTCAGCGACAGCAGCACCGGCATTCCCCAGAAGAAACTGAACCTCCTGTTCCAGGCCTTCTCCCAGGCCGACCAGACCATCACCAGGAAGTTCGGCGGCACCGGCCTGGGGCTGGCCATCTGCAAGCGCCTGGCCGAGGCCATGGGCGGCACCATCGGCGTCAAGAGCCAACTCGGTCAGGGTTCAACCTTCTGGTTCTCGATCCCCGCCGGCGCGCAGTCGGAACCGGTCCCCTTCATGGCAAGGCCGCCCCTTGCGATGTCCGCCGCCATCGCCGTCGATGGCCTGGCATCCCAGTCCGCATTGGGCACCGCTCTCGCTGCCGCGGGCCTCCGCGTCACCGTCATCGCTGACGAAACGGCCGGCCACGGCGTCGTCTTCGCAACGGCGCCGCGGCTCCGCCGGCTGCGCCATGCGGGTGCCCAGCGTCCAAGGGTCATCTGCCTCGGCTCGCTGGGCGACAGCGACGGCGAAACGACGATCGCCGAAGGCCTCGCCGACGACCTCATCATCCTGCCCCTGCGCCAGCAGGACATGGCCGAGATGATCGGCCGCCTGCGCAACAATACACTGCGCGGCTTGAACCTTCTGGAACGCCGCGGGCGCGAGCCGGACCGCCGGGCCAGCTTCAAGGGCCGCCATGTGCTGGTGGCCGACGACAACGCGGTCAATCGCGAGGTCATCATCGAAGTCCTGCGGCAGCTCGATATCACTGTGCAGGTCGCCGTCAACGGCCTCGATGCCCTTGAGCAATGGCGCAAGCAGCAGCCCGACCTGATCTTCATGGATTGCAGCATGCCGGAAATGGATGGTTACGCCGCCACCCGTGAAATCCGCGCCCACGAGCACCTCGCCGTTGCCGGCGGCCACACCCCGATCATTGCCTTGACGGCCCACGTGGCGGGCAATGACGGCGAGACCTGGCGCAAGGCGGGCATGGACGCCTATATGACCAAGCCCTTCACCCTGAAACAGATCGCCTCCTGCCTCGAAACGCAATTCACCGGCCTTCCGCCCGTGCCAGACTCCGCGCCGCCTGCCGTGGTTCCAGGCACCGTCCTCGACGCGGAAGTCCTCAACGAGCTGCGCAACATCGGTGGCAGCGATGCGCTGTTCCGCCGTGTCCTCGATCTCTTCGCCTCGCGCGTGCCGCAGGCCGTCGATAAGGTCAGCGCCCTGGCAATCGCCGAGGATGCGGCCGCCCTTGCCGATGCCGCCCATGCTCTGAAATCCATGTGCGCCAATATCGGCGCCCATGCCGCAGTCGCCGCCTGCCATGATCTGGAATTCGCGGCGCGGACCAGCCAGGACTTAGATGCCGGCGCCCTGGTCGGCGCCATCATCGGCGAGATGCGGAATGTGATGTCGGAAGTCGAGCGTCTGCGCGCCGCTTGAGGAGCAATACATACCGTACATGAGGTTGCTGCTCTCCGGCGAAAGGAATGGCCGCACCGTCCGTGGCGCGGATCGCCCGGACTTACGCCAGCAGATCGGCGGGCATGGCGCGCCTGCTCTTCTCCTTGGCGAAGGGGCTGAGGCCCAGCCACGCTTGCATGTTGTGAATGATCGCCCGGTCTCCATCGATCTGGATGTGGCCGCGGGCGGTTTCGGCGGCAATTGTGGTGAGGCCCATCCATATCGCCGTCATGGCGCGCAGCGAGGAGGTGACCAGCACATCGACGTCATGGCCGGGATCGACCGAGCACAGGTCCGTCTCACCCTTGGGCTCGACCACCAGCCACCACTCCCGCACTCCAGGCCCCAGTTCGGGGTAAAGGAAACGGATGGTGCAGCGGCGTTTGGGCAAGGGTGTGGGATCGATCGAGCGGCGCATGTCCCACATCAGCAAGGACGGATCGAGCTTTCTCAACGACAGATTGGACTCGACCCAGCGCTGGCCCCAGAAACCCAGCGCCATGATGATGGGGCGCAGGTCTTCACCAGCCTCTGTCAGATGATATTCGCTGTTGCCGCTGCGCTCGTCCTTGAGGGAGACGATAATCCCCGTTTCCTCCAGTTCCTTGAGGCGCTTCGACAGCAGTGTGGGCGACATGCGTGGCACGCCGCGGCGCAGATCATTGAAGCGCTTGCTGCCGCAGAGCAATTCGCGCAGCAGCAGCGCCGTCCAGCGCGTGCAGACGATTTCGGCGGCCATGGCGACCGGGCAGAACTGACCGTAACTTCCTTGGTCCATGATCGATGTCTCCGGGTAGAGGTCAACAACATATCGCGATTGAAACGAGTGGGCAGTCCAGAAACTGTACCATTATATTAGCCGCTAATCAGGCGGGGGCAAGGAATTGCCCGGCCACCAGTACAGTTTCTGCACTTTCCGGGAAAAAGCATTGGGCGGATATTCATATCACCAGCAATCGGGAGGAACGCCCACAATGTCTGCTCTTCTTCAGCCCAAAATCGAAGCCGCGGCCAATGACGATATCGTGGCCCTGGCCGAACGCCTCGGCCAGCAGTTCGCCGCCTCGGCCGCGGCCAACGACGAACAGGACTGTTTCGTCGCAGACAACTACAAGATTCTGAAAGCCTCGGGCCTCGTCGAGGCGGGGGTGCCGAAGGAACTGGGCGGCGGCGGTGCCGATGTCGCAACCCTCGCCCTCATGCTGCGCGCGCTCGCCCGCCATTGCAGCTCGACCGCCCTGGCCTTCGCCATGCACACCCACCAGGTTGCCATTCCGGCCTGGCGCCATACGCATCAGAAGGTGGCGGCGGTCGAGCCGTTGCTCAAACGCATCGCCGCCGAGCGGTTGATCCTGCTCACCAGCGGCGGCTCGGACTGGGTCGCGGGCTCGGGCCGCGCCGAGAAGGTCGAGGGCGGCTATCGTATCAACGCCCGCAAGGTTTTCTCGTCGGGCTCGCCGGTTGGCGATCTGATGATGACCGGTGCCGTCACCACGAGCGACGGCGAGGAGCCGATGGTATTGCATTTCGGCGTGCCGATGACCTCGCCCTATGTGCGCATCGATCCGGTGTGGAAGACGCTGGGCATGCGCGGCACGGGTTCCCATGACATCCTCATCGAAGGCCATGTGGTGCCGGACGCGGCCATCGCCTTGAAGCGTAAAGCCGGCGAGTGGCACCCGCTGTTCCAGATCATTGGCACCATCGCTCTGCCGCTCATCTATTCGGTCTATCTGGGCGTTGCCGAGAGCGCCTGCGCCATTGCCACGGATCTGGCCCGCAAACGCCGCGCCGATCACCATGTGATGCAATTGGTTGGCCGCATGCAGACGGCACTGCTGGGTGCCAGGCTGGCGCACCAGTCGATGCTCGAGGTGGTGGCCCGCAATGCGCCATCGGCTGAAACCATCAACGACGTGATGATGGGCAGGCATCTGGTGGCCGATCACGCCATCAAGGCGGTGGAGCTGGCCATGGAGGCGGCGGGAGGTGCTGGCTTCTACCGGGCGCAGGGCCTGGAGCGCCGCTTCCGCGACATCCAGGGCGCGCGCTATCATCCGATGCAGAATGGCCAGCAGGAAGAATATGCCGGCGCCATGGCGTTGGGGCTGCCGGTGGCGAAGATATTCTAGGACGGCCAGTTGCGCGCCAGCACCGCGGTCTGTTTCCTGTTAATTGGGGAACAGACCGGGCGGGAGTAGCCGCATATGGTGCGCGGATTGTAGTGCGGCCGGGACGGCCGCAGGCATTGCACGGGCACCTCAGGTGCGCGTGGTCCCGTAACAAGTAAACATCTTATCATCCCAAGTAAAGCGCGCGGGCCCACGCAGCCGGGGAGCGGCGGCGAAGCCGCGCCCGCAACCGGTGCATGCCCCGCTGCAACAGCAGAGACAGAGACATGACGACCTATAAAATGCCCAAGCAGCCGATCGACGATATCAAGACCAAGAAATGGTCGATCTCCTTACTGAGTTCGGTTGGCGGCGCCAAGCGCTACGGCGGCGCCGTGGCGATTTTCGACCTGTTCAACCGCAGCACCAGCCGCGCTCACCGCATGACGATCGCGGCGGGCGGCAAAGGCCTCGGTATCGGCCTGTCGTTCCGCAACACCGGATATGAGGAGTTCGAGACCGAGGTTCCGGCCAGTTTCCCGGATTTCCACGGCCGCCGGGCGAAGCTCGACATCAAGGACCGCCTCGGCCGTTCGTGGCGCGATCTCAAGATCTATCGGCACGGAGGCACCGACACGCTGATGGAACTGGAAATCAACAATTGGAACCCCACGGGCTGGCTCGGCTTCAAGGGCCACGGAATAACCGAAGTCTACTACAGCGACGGAAAGCCCGTCGGAGTCCCGGACTATGAACTCAATCTCAATCTCAAGTCAGTCGAACCCCTGCCCGACGAGTATGATACCAACCGTCATAAGTTATGACACTTCCGCCCATTGACGGGTAGCAAGCGAGACGATGCGGTCTGGGGTTTCAATGAGATCGTTCCAGGCCTGGCAGCAGGCTTCGACGATGGC
>JANPCA010000264.1:0-8680 GCA_031430715.1 Hyphomicrobiales bacterium
CACTGCTGACTCGATCAACAGGTACCGATAGCGGCGACTTTCGAGTCACCGGCCAGCGCTTTCTGGGCGACGCGCTTGGCGCTGGACCAGGAGGAGGCACTTTTCACGTCGTCCGGAAGGCCATCGCAGGCAAAGGAAAACTGACAGGAATTGCGCGAACCGGAGCCCTGGTAGACCACACCGCAAATCGATTTCGGATAGTCAGGATTGCGGACCCGGTTGAGGATGACCTTGGCCACCGCCAATTGACCCAGTTCCGATTCGGAGCGGGCTTCGAAATAAACCGCACGCGCCAGGCAGTTCTCCTCCGCCAGCTGCACACGGCGCTGGGCCACGGACTTATGTTTTTCGCTGCGCTTCAGTTTGAAGGTTTGCTCGATCTTGGCCTTGGAAGGTGCCAGAACCAGTTTCTTCTTCTCCGGTTCGGCGTTGGAAACCGCCTTCAGGTCGATCGAAGCGGGCACGATCTTGATGCCTGCATCAGCTTTGGCCACTGGTTTGGGGGGCGGCTGGAGGGCCACGATATCGCCCTTGCCGGTGGCCGCGACCGGCTGCTTCGATATCCGCGTCATGTTGACGATTTCGAAGCTGGTGGCTTCCGGCAGAAGCGAGCCCTTGGTGACGATATTGGACACCGGCGCCACGGCGGGCTCCAGAGTCTCGCCCGGGATGGCGTTATGTGCGACGGCGTTCTGGCCCATGTAGTGGCCCGCGAAGGCGAAGGCCATGACCAGCATGATGCCGCCGAATACCATGGGACCAAATTCACGAAGCGCACCGCGCTTTTCGCGAATGACATAGGTCTCATAGGCTTGGGCCCGCTGCGGCCCTGCTTTGCGCGCTGTTTTCTTCACTTCCCCTCGACACACCGTGGGCCGTTGATTGTTTCGGCGCCGTTAACATTGCGGTAGTCTATGCCCGGACCGTTTATCATAGGTTAACCATCCCGGCAACCCAAAGCGGCCATTTTTCCGCCCGAAGGGGGACATGGTTAAGTCACTGTTGCGCTTCTGCAACAAATTAAATCATTCAGCCTTTTGAAAGACTTGCCTGGGCCGCCGCCAATCTGGCGATGGGCACCCGGTAGGGTGAGCATGACACATAGTCAAGATTAACCTTTTCACAAAAGGCAATCGAGGCCGGGTCGCCGCCATGTTCGCCGCAGATTCCCACCTTCAGTCCGGGCTTGGTTTTGCGGCCCCTTTCAGTGCCGATTTCGACCAGTTCGCCGACCCCTTCGATGTCCAGCGAGATGAAGGGATCGGAGGGGAAAACGCCCTTCGCCGTGTACTCGCCGATGAAGCGGGCGGCATCGTCACGGCTGATGCCGAAGGTCGTCTGGGTCAGGTCATTGGTGCCGAAGGAAAAGAAGTCCGCCGACTGGGCGATCTTGGCGGCGCGCAGCGCGGCGCGTGGCAGTTCGATCATGGTGCCGACCAGATAGGCGATAACCATGCCGGTTTCGCGTGCCACGTCCTCCGCCACGGCGACGACGCGTTCCCTCACGACATCGAATTCGGCCTTGCTGGCCACCAGCGGCACCATCACTTCCGGGATTGGTGCCTTGCCCGTCCGGCGCGCCACTTCGGTTGCCGCCTCGAAGATGGCACGGGCCTGCATGTCGGCGATTTCAGGGTAGGTGATCAGCAGGCGCACGCCGCGGTGGCCGAGCATCGGGTTGAACTCCTTCAACTCGGCGACGCGGGCCCGCAGCAGGTCCGGGTCGGTATTCATCTGTTCGGCCACCTCGTCGATCTCGTGATCGGCCTGGGGCAGGAATTCATGCAGCGGCGGATCGAGCAGGCGGATGGTGACGGGGAGCCCGGCCATGATCTCGAACAATGCGATGAAGTCGCCGCGCTGCATGGGCAGGAGCTTTGCCAGGGCCTCACGGCGGGCCTCAAGTTTGTTGGCGAGGATCATCTGGCGCACCGCGAGGATGCGGCCGGTATCGAAGAACATGTGTTCGGTGCGGCACAAGCCGATGCCTTCCGCGCCGAACTCGCGCGCCGTCCTGGCATCGAGCGGGGTTTCGGCATTGGCCCTGATGCCCATGCGGCGGAAGCCATCGGCCCAGGACATGAGCGTTGCGAAATCGCCGGAGACTTCCGGCTTGATGGTCGAGACCTCGCCGCGCATCACCTGTCCCGTCGAGCCGTCAAGGGTGATGGTGTCGCCCTTCTTCAACGAGACGCCCGAGGCGGTCAGCGTTCCGGCACGATAATCGATGCGAATCTGGCCCGCCCCCGAGACGCAGGGCTTGCCCATGCCGCGCGCCACCACGGCGGCATGGGACGTCATGCCGCCCCTGGCCGTCAGAATTCCCTCGGCGGCGTGCATGCCGTGAATGTCCTCGGGGCTGGTTTCAACGCGCACCAGGATGACACGGCGGTTGAGGGACTTGAGGCGTTCCGCTTCATCGGCGTCGAAGACGATCTCGCCCGATGCAGCACCAGGCGAAGCGGGCAACCCGGTGGCGATGACATCGCGCTTGGCCTTGGGGTCGAGGGTTGGATGGAGCAGTTGATCGAGCGACATGGGATCGATGCGCAGAATGGCCTCGGCCCTGGTGATGAGGCCTTCGCCCGCCATGTCGGCGGCAATTTTCAGGGCCGCCCGCGCGGTGCGTTTTCCGGTGCGCGTCTGCAGCATCCACAAGCGGCCGTCCTGGATGGTGAATTCCATGTCCTGCATGTCGCGGTAGTGGCGCTCGAGCTTGTCGAAAGTGGCGGCGAGTTCGCGGAAGGTCTCCGGCATCAGGGCTTCAAGCGACGGCGCCTTGGAGCGGGAGTCGAGGCGGGCCTTCTCGGTGATATTCTGCGGCGTGCGGATGCCGGCGACCACGTCTTCGCCTTGCGCATTGACCAGGAACTCGCCGTAGAGTTCACGGGCGCCGGTCGAGGGATTGCGCGTGAAGGCGACGCCGGTGGCCGACGAATTGCCCATGTTGCCGAAGACCATGGCCTGGATATTGACCGCCGTGCCCCAGTCCTCGGGAATGGTGTTGAGCTTGCGGTAAGTGAGCGCGCGGGCCCCGTTCCACGACTTGAAAACGGCGCCGATGGCCCCCCAGAGCTGCTCGTTCACATCCTGCGGGAAGGGTTTTCCGGTGCCTTCCTCGACCAGGGCCTTGTAGCGGGCGATGAGGCCCAGCCATTCCTCGGCGCCGATCTCGGTGTCGAGTGCATAGTCCTTCTCGTCCTTGTAGCCCCCCAGGATATCCTCGAACGCGTCGTGGTCGACGCCCAGCACCACATCGGCATACATGCTGATGAAGCGGCGGTAACTGTCATAGGCAAAGCGCCGGTCTTGGGATTTTGCGGCGAGGCCCTCGACCGTCAGATCGTTGAGCCCCAAGTTCAGGACCGTGTCCATCATGCCCGGCATCGAGGCGCGGGCGCCGGAGCGGACCGAGACCAGAAGCGGATTTTGCGCGTCGCCGAAGCGGGCTCCGGTCAAGGCTTCGAGGCGGGCGATGGCGCCGTTGACTTGCGTTTCCAGTTCCGCCGGATAGGATTTCTGGTTGGCATAGAAGGCCGTGCAGACCTCGGTCGAGAGGGTGAAGCCGGGCGGCACGGGCAGGCCGAGATTGGCCATCTCGGCCAGATTGGCGCCCTTGCCGCCCAAGAGCGCCTTCATCGCGGCACCGCCCTCGGCCGCGCCGCCGCCAAAGCTGTAGACATATTTCACGGAGAGAGCCGCCATGACAATCCACTTCTGTTCAGGGTTGGGTTTTAGCGCGGTAGCGGGCGGCGGCCCGGGGTAAAAGAAACCACAGTTCAAGAGAGTGTGCAATGCAATATCGCATTTGCGGCGAAGGTGAGTCTCCAAACTGACCACCTACTCCTTAATCCGTCTTGCCAGCGAAAGCTGGCATCCCGCTTCTACCGGTCGAGTGAAGAAAGCGGGACCCCAGCTTGCACTGGGGTGACGGGACTGAGGATGGGAGATAAGCCTCCCGCCCCTATGCCGCAGCCGCGCTGATCTTTGGCTGGCCAGGGCTCCGCACATACAGAACCCACAGCGCAATCCCCAGGTTCAGCACGTTCCAGGCGATGCCGTTCAGGAAGGCGGCCTGGTAGGAACCGGTATAGTCATAGATGACCCCCGACAACCAGCCGCCCAAGGCCATGCCGAAGACGGTGGCGGTGAGCACCGCGCTGATGCGGGCGCCCGCCTCCCTTGCCGGGAAATGGTCGCGGATGATCAGCGCATAGCTCGGCACGATGCCGCCCTGGGCCAGGCCGAAAAGGGCCGAGACGACATAGAGCGAGGCCAGGCCGTCGAAGGGGATGTAGAACAGCAGCGCCAGCATCTGCAGGAAGGAGCCGGCGATCAAGGTGGCCAGGCCGCCGATGCGGTCGGCGATGAAACCCGAGGCGAGCCTGCTCAGCACGCCGAAGCCCAGCATCAGCGACAGCATCTCGGCGCCGCGCGCCGGGCCGAACCCTAAGTCGGCGCAATAGGCGACGATATGGACCTGCGGCATGGACATGGCGACGCAGCAGGCAAGCCCAGCGAGGGCCAGCGCCGGAAAGAGCAACGGATGCCTGGGCAGCAAGCCCTTCTGGCCGGAGGCGCGGCTGGCCGGGCTCGCCGTATCGTCGAAATGCGGGCGGCGTTTCAGGAGCTGGGCCAGGGGCAGCATGATGGCGGTGCAGATGATGCCGACCACCACATAGGTGGCACGCCAGCCATAGGCGGCGATGGCCTGCTGCAGGAAGGGCGGCCAGATGGTGCCGGCGATGTAATTGCCGCTGGCGGCGATCGCTACCGCGATGCCGCGGCGCTTCAGGAACCATTGCGAGCAATCGGCCACCAGGGGGCCAAAGGTCGCGGCGCTGCCGGCAAAGCCGATCAGCAGCCCCTGGACCAGCAGCAATTGCCAGTAGCTTTGCGAGAGCGCCGCCAGAATGAAGCCCGCCCCCAGGGACAGCGCGCTGATCGAGATGGGCACGACGATGCCGAAGCGGTCAGCGACGCGGCCCATGGCGAAACCGCCGAAGGCAAAGCCCACGAAGGTCACCGTATAGGGCAGCGATGCTCCGGCCCGGTCGACGCCGAATTCGGTCTGGATGGTGGGAATAACCACCACCGTCAGCCACAAGCCGATGCCGCCGACGATGGCCAGTACCAATGAAATGCCCAAACGAAACCAGGCGTAGCGGCTATCGGGCACATGGGAGGTTGCGGGACTCATGCGCTACCCCTAGCCTCGTGACGGGCCAAGGTCAAAAGCCTTAGCGCCCGATTTTGCGGCAGATGCATGCGCGTGGCACGCATGGGAATTGGGGGCCTCGATGGCGGTGGACGGGAAGCGGCTGATGTCCGACATGAGGCTGTGGATGATGGTCTCGGGGGCCATCGCCATCGTGGCGGTCAACGGAGTTCTGGCCGCGGTTCTCACGGGCGCGGTGGCGGACAGCATCCTCAAGGGCGAGGCGCAGATCATGCAGGAATTCCTCAACAGCGCGGTGGCCGCCGAAGGCGGTGCTCCCAAACTGTTCGCCTTGCCAGCACCCAGCCCCGAACTGATCTCCTTCGCGGGCCATGTGCGGAGCTTGCCCGGCACGGTGCGCGCCAATGTCTATTCGCCCGATCTGTTCATCCGCTATTCGACGGACGCCAATCTGGTGGGCGTGCAGTTCGGCGACAATCCGGAACTGGTCGAAAGTTTCGGCGGCGAAGTGGTGGCGGAACTGGAGACGGTTTCGAGCGACAGCAAGGCGGAACATCTGGCGCTCAATCAGCTCGGCGGCGAGAAGCTGATCGAATCCTATGTGCCGGTGAAGGACGGCGGGGCCCAAGTGGTGGCGGTCGTCGAGTTCTACCGCAAGGCCACGGCGGTCGCGGCCATTGTGGACGGCGTGGAGCGGCGCGTGTGGATCGCGGCGGCGGTCAACGCGGCGATTCTGGTCCTGGGCATGGCGGCGGCGATCGGGCTGGGGAGACGGCGGGGGTAGGCGTGGGCCGGGCGGTTCCTCCCTTTTGTCATCCCCGCACGTGTTGCGGGGACCCATTTTGCCGCGAACATGGTTGTCCGAATTTGCTGCACGATGGGTCGCCGGAATAAATCCGGCGATGACAGATGTTAGGTGATTGCGCGGGTAGTTGGCGCGGCGGGGTTGCTGTTACCCCTCGATCCTGGAAAAATCCGCTACTTCCTGGGTCGCCGCGCGGATGCGGTTGAGGAGTTTCAGGCGGTTCTCGCGGAAGGAGACGTCGTTTACCGTGACGTGCTCGAAGAAGGCATCGACGGGCGCGCGGAGCTTGGTGAGTGCCAGCATCGCCGCCTCGAAATCCTCGTGCTCGACGGCGATCCTGACCTTGCCCGTGGCAATCGTGATGGCCGAATGCAGTGCCCGCTCCTCGGCCTTGGTGAAGCGCGCCTCCTCGACCTTGCCGTCATAGGCGCGGCCGTCCTTCTTCTCCTCGATCTTGAGAATGTTGGCGGCCCGCTTGACGCCGATGAGGAGATTCTTGCCATCATCGGTTTCGAGGAATTTCGACAGGGCCTCGACGCGCTTGACAATCATCAGCAGGTCATCCTGATTGCCGAGCGCGAAGACCGCATCGATGAGGTCATGGCGGGCGCCTTGATCTTTGAGGTGGACTTTCAGGCGGTCGGCGAAGAAGGCGAGGAGGTCTTCAGCGACGTCAGGCGGACTGCGCAAGTAGCCGATCTCTTTATCTCTTAGCTTAGTAGACACCACCAAATCAGAGTCGTCTTCTGCCACCACCAACCCGAATTCCATAGAAAGATAATTCTTTTCTATTTCTTCAATACTTTCCCGCAGATTGGACAACATTGACGTTGGTGGAATGGAACCTAATGCGAGGCCGTGCTTTCGCGAATAGACTAAAATGCCCTTGCGGGGTGTAGCATGAAATACCCTGAACCAATCAAGGATCGCTGGTGCTAGCGAAAATCTTGTGTTTGTTTCAAGAATAATCCGGAGTAGCCCAATTGCAGCACGTCGGAGCGCAAATGGATCCTTTGATCCCGTAGGCTTTTCGTCAATGGCCCAAAATCCCACCAACATATCAAGCTTGTCTGTAAGCGCCACAGCTTGTCCCAACTTCGATACAGGAATGGAATCCGTTGGTCCAACCGGCTTGTAGTGGTCGCGAATGGCGTCGGCTACCTCCGGATCTTGGTCCTGGTCGAGCGCGTAGTAGCGCCCCATCAAACCTTGTAATTCCGGAAATTCGCCGACCATATCGGTGACGAGATCGGCCTTTGCCATTCGCGCTGCGCGTTCCGCTTTGTCGACATCGGCACCAATGGTCTTGGCAATCTTTCCTGCCAGTACTTCTGTAAGCCGAACACGTCCGCCTTGACTCCCGCGCTTGGCGTGGAAGGTGATCGCGTCGAGCTTTTCGGCCCACTTTTCGAGGCTCACCTTGCGGTCCTGGTCCCAGAAGAACTTGGCGTCGCTCAAGCGCGCGGCGATGACCTTGTTGTTGCCTTCGACGATGGTCTTGCCGCCATCCTTGGCCACCAGATTGGCCACCATCAGGTATTTGTTGGACAGCCTGCCCAGGCCCTCGCCCTTCGAGATCGCCCGGAGCGCAAAACACTTCTGATGATTCTTGATCGAGGTGGCGATGACCTCGGGCGGCACATTCAAGTAACTTTCATCGAAGCTGCCCATCAGCACCACGGGCCATTCGACCAGGCCCGCCGTCTCCTTCAGCAGACCCTCGTCCTCGATCATTTCCAGACCTTGCGCGAAGGCCAGATTGCGCGCCTCGGTGCGGATGGTTTCCACGCGGGCCTGGGCATCGACGACGACAAAGTTCTTGTTGAGCTTCGCGGCATAGTCCTCGAAGCGGCGCACCTCGATCTTCTGCTTGCCCATGAAACGGTGGCCGCGGGTGACGTTGCCGCTGGCGATGCCTTCAATTTCGAAGGGCACCACTTCGCCATCGAAGGTGCAGAGGATGGAATGCAAGGGGCGCACCCAGCGCAAACTGCCCGAACCCCAGCGCATCGATTTGGGCCAGGGGAATTTGCGGATCGTATCGGGCACGATCCCGGCGATGATATCGGTGGCGGCGCGGCCCGACTTGCGGATCACCGCGACATAGAACTGGCCCTTCTTGTCGTCCTGGATTTTCAGCTGATCGAGACGGAGCCCCGCCGATTTCAGAAAGCCGTCGATGGCGGGCTTGGGCGCATCGACACGCGGACCTTTGCGTTCCTCGGCGGTATCGCTGGCTTTCGCATTGAGGCCCTCAACGGAGAGAACGAGGCGGCGGGCGCCGCCGTGACTTTGAGCGCCCTCATAGGCGAGACCGGCATCGACCAGCGCTGAAGTCACCATCTGGCGCAAGTCTTCGGCGGCCTTCGCCTGCATGCGGGCGGGGATTTCTTCCGAGAAGAGTTCAAGCAACAGTTCAGGCATCAAGGTTCTCCGGGCGCGCCCGGGGATTAGCAGCCCCCGCTCACCTTGTCACCCCTCGGCGGCCCCTCAGAGCGTCTTGTGCGTGCCGTCGCAGAAGGGTTGGGTCTTGGTTTGCTTGCAGGCACAGAAATATTTGGTTTCTGCGGCAGCGGCGGTGAATTGCATGGGGCGGAAGGTGCTGCCCTTGTGGCTGCCGTCGCAGAGTGGCTGGGTCTTCGACTGACCGCAGGCGCACCACCAGTAATCCTTGCCGGCTTCGACATCGACGGGGA
>JANPCA010000265.1:0-2381 GCA_031430715.1 Hyphomicrobiales bacterium
GTGCCACATGTCGCCCCAGTGGGTTTCGCGCGAGCCATCGGCCAAGGGTTCGGTGAGGATGGCGTAGTCGGCGTTGGCGCCGCCGATCGAGGTGGTGCGGGCCTTGGTGGAGGCGGCATAGTCGGCGACGCCGAAATGCAGCGATTCGTTGCGCTTCGAGGCCGCCGCGATCTCATGGATGTTCTGCATGCCGAGCGCGGTCTCGATGATCAGTTCGAAACCGATCCGCTTCTTGCGGCTCATGGCGGCCTCGATCTGCGTCACCATCATGTCGGCGGCATAGACATCCGCCGCCGTGCCGACCTTGGGGATCATGATCAGGTCGAGCCGCTCCGAACAGTTTTCGATCACGTCGACCACATCGCGGTACATATAATGCGTGTCGAGACCATTGATGCGCACCGACAGCACCTTGTTGCCCCAGTCGATGTCGCCCACCGCCTGGATGATGTTCTTGCGCGCCTGCGCCTTGTCGTCGGGCGCCACCGCATCCTCGAGGTCCAGAAACACCACATCCGCCGCCGATTTCGCGGCTTTTTCGAACAGTTTAGGTTGGCTGCCGGGCACCGCTAGCTCGCTGCGGTTGAGACGCGCCGGGGCCTGCGCCACCTGGAAAAAACTCATGGGTACATTCCTTGTAAGACACCAAATTCAGCAGTTGCTCCGCCACTTAGGCCAGAGCGGCCCTCCATGCAATTGTCCCGAAGGCGGCTTACCGAGCATTCACTTGATTCTTATGGGGCCTTGGGGCAAGCGACTGGATGATTTTCAGCGATAGGTGACCCCATGCCCCAGTACCGTTCCCGCACAACCACCCACGGCCGCAACATGGCGGGTGCCCGGGGCCTTTGGCGCGCCACCGGCATGAAGGACGAGGATTTCGGCAAGCCGATCATCGCCGTCGTCAATTCCTTCACCCAATTCGTGCCGGGTCACGTCCATCTGAAGGATTTGGGGCAACTGGTGGCCCGCGAAATCGAGAAGGCGGGCGGTGTGGCCAAGGAGTTCAACACCATCGCGGTTGATGACGGCATCGCCATGGGTCACGACGGCATGCTCTACAGCCTGCCGTCTCGCGAGATCATCGCCGATTCGGTCGAATACATGGTCAACGCCCATTGCGCCGACGCCATGGTGTGCATCTCGAACTGCGACAAGATCACGCCCGGCATGCTGATGGCCTCGCTGCGCCTCAACATCCCCTCGGTCTTTGTCTCCGGCGGTCCCATGGAAGCGGGCAAGGTCATTCTGGCCGGCGTCTCCAAGGCCCTCGATCTGGTCGATGCCATGGTCGCCGCCGCCGACGACAGCGTCAGCGACGAGGACGTGAAGATCATCGAGCGCTCGGCTTGTCCGACCTGCGGCTCGTGTTCGGGCATGTTCACCGCCAATTCGATGAACTGCCTGACCGAAGCCCTCGGCCTGTCACTCCCCGGTAACGGGTCGACACTGGCCACCCACGCCGACCGCAAGCGGCTGTTCGTCGAGGCCGGCCATCTCATTGTCGATATATCGAGGCGCTACTATGAGCAAAATGACGAAAGCGTGCTGCCGCGCAACGTTGCGAGCTTCGGCGCTTTCGAAAACGCCATGACGCTTGATATCGCCATGGGCGGCTCCACCAACACGGTGTTGCATATTCTGGCCGCCGCCCATGAGGCGGAGATCGACTTCACCATGAAGGACATCGACCGGCTGTCGCGACGCGTGCCTTGCTTATCCAAAGTTGCCCCCGCCAAGTCGGACGTCCACATGGAGGACGTGCACCGGGCCGGCGGCATCATGGCCATCCTCGGCCAGCTCGACAAGGGCGGCCTCATCAACCGGGACTTGCCGACGGTGCATTCGGCCACCATGGGCGACGCGCTGGAACGCTGGGATATCAGCCGAACCAAATCCGAATCGGTGCGCGACTTCTTCAGGGCGGCCCCGGGCGGCGTGCCGACCCAGGTGGCCTTCAGCCAGTCGCGGCGCTGGGACGATCTTGACCTCGACCGCGAAAAGGGCGTGATCCGCAGCGTAGAACATCCCTTCTCCAAGGACGGCGGCCTGGCCGTGCTCTACGGAAATCTCGCCGAAGAGGGCTGCATCGTGAAGACGGCCGGTGTCGATGAAAGCATTCTCGTCTTCAGCGGCAGAGCGAAGGTTTTCGAGAGCCAGGATTCGGCTGTCCATGGCATCCTCAATCGCGGCGTGGAAGCAGGCGATGTGGTAGTGATCCGCTACGAAGGCCCACGCGGCGGCCCCGGCATGCAGGAGATGCTCTATCCCACCAGCTATCTGAAATCGATGGGCCTCGGCAAAGTGTGCGCGCTGGTCACCGACGGGCGCTTCTCCGGCGGCTCCTCAGGCCTTTCCATCGGCCACGTGTCGCCGGAAGC
>JANPCA010000266.1:0-8879 GCA_031430715.1 Hyphomicrobiales bacterium
CCGAGCTGCATCCTGCGCGGCGAGGAATCGCGCGGCGAATTCTATTCGATCGCCATTTCCAACGGCCGCCAGCAGGTTGATAGCGGCACCAAGATGATTCATTTGGGCAAGAACTCGTCGAGCCGTATCATCTCCAAGGGCATCGCAGCTGGCCGCTCCGACAACACCTATCGCGGCCTCGTCTCGGCGCATAGGAAGGCGCTCAACGCTCGCAATTTTACCCAGTGCGACTCGCTGCTGATCGGCGACAAATGCGGCGCCCACACGGTTCCTTACATCGAGGCCAAGACCTCGACCGCCCAGTTCGAGCACGAAGCGACGACATCGAAAATCTCCGACGACCAGATGTTCTACTGCATGTCGCGCGGGCTCAGCCAAGAGGAAGCCGTGGCCCTGATCGTCAACGGCTTTGTCCGCGACGTGCTGCAACAACTGCCGATGGAATTCATGGCCGAGACGCAGAAGCTGATCGGGATCTCGCTTGAAGGGAGTGTGGGATGACCATCACCCTCCTCGATATCGCCCTCCCCATCGGCCTCGCCGCCGTCTTCGCCGTGTACCGTTACACGCAGCACATGAAGGCCGATCCCAAGACCGCCATGGCAAAGGCTGCCGCCGACGGCGTCAAGGGCGCCATTGGCCTTGCTGTCATCACGCTCGCTTACAAGTTCATAACCCCATCGTGAGTTCATTGCCCACTATGCTCGACATCAACAACCTCCACGTCAAGCTCGCGGACGAAGACCGGACCATCATCAATGGTCTGACGCTGTCCGTGAAGCCGGGCGAAGTCCACGCCATCATGGGGCCGAATGGCTCGGGAAAATCGACGCTGTCCTATGTGCTGGCGGGCCGCGAAGGTTATGAAGTGACCGAGGGCTCGGTCACTTATAGGGGCGAAGATCTGCTGGACATGGCGCCCGACGCGCGCGCCGCCAAAGGGGTGTTCCTGGCCTTCCAGTATCCGATCGAAATCCCCGGCGTCGTCACCATGCAGTTCCTGAAAGTGGCGCTCAATGCGCAACGGAAAGCCCGCGGCGAGAAGGAATTGTCGACGCCCGATTTCATGCGCCTTGTGAAAGACCGCGCCGCCAAGCTGAACATCGGCCAGGACATGCTGAAGCGTCCCGTCAATGTCGGCTTCTCGGGCGGTGAAAAGAAGCGCGCCGAGATCCTGCAGATGGCGGTGCTCGAGCCTTCGCTGTGCATTCTCGATGAAACCGATAGCGGCCTCGACATCGATGCCATGCGCGTCGTCGCCGATGGCGTCAACGCGCTCAGGTCACCGGACCGCGCCATGATCGTCATCACCCATTATCAGCGCCTGCTCGATTACATCGTGCCGGACTTCGTGCATGTGCTGTCGAAGGGCCGCATTGTCAAGTCCGGCGGCAAGTCATTGGCCCTCGAACTTGAAGAAAAAGGCTACGCTGAATTCGAGAAGGATGCGGCATGAGCACGGCACTTGCCCGGACGACGGCCGAGGAAGCGCTGGACTTCAGCCTGCCGCACCGGCGCATGGAAGACTGGCGCTGGACCGACCTGCGGCAACTGATCGACAAACCCTATCCGCCGCGCCAGGAGGTGATGGCGGCGGCGGGCGATGTTGCAAGGCTCATCAAATCCTCGCCATTCGCGCGGCTCGCCGCCACGCGCATGGTGTTCGTCAACGGCCACTATGACGGCGGCCGTTCGAAGCTGGTGAACAGCGCGGTCGAAACCCATGCCGTGGCGTCCGAACCGGTCATGCAGATGAACGCCGCCTTCGCCACCGATGGTGCGCGCCTCATTCTCTCCGGCAACATCGACTTGCCCGTCGAGTTGGTCTTCATTGCAACCGATGCCGCCCCCCGCGCCATCGCCACGCGCAATGTGATCGAGATCGCTGCGGGCGCATCGGCGACGCTGATCGAAACGCACATCGGGGAAGGCAGCTACCTGTCGAACAGCGTCACCGAAATCCGCATCGGCGACGGCACGCGTCTCGACCGCGTGAAAGTCGACCTGGAGTCAGGCGTAGCCACCCATCTGGCCCACACCCATGTGACGCTCGCCAGGAACGTCACCTTCCGCGATTTCACGCTGACGACAGGCGCCAGGCTCAACCGCCAGAACGGCACCTTCGAATTCGTGGGGCAAGGCAGCGACGCCAGGATTACCGGCGCCTATTTGCTGGCCGGCAAGCAGCACGCCGACTCGCATCTCGTGGTCGATCATCAAGTGCCCCATTGCACCAGCCGCGAATTGTTCAAGTGCGTGATGGACGACCATGCCCGCGGCATTTTCCAGGGCAAGGTCATCGTGCGCGCCCATGCCCAGAAGACCGACGGCAAGCAATCGAGCCACGCACTGCTGTTGTCCGAAACCGCCGAATTCGACGCCAAGCCGGAACTTGAAATCTTCGCCGACGACGTGGTCTGCGGCCATGGTGCGACGAGCGGCGACCTCGACCACGACCACATCTTCTATCTGCGGTCGCGCGGCATTCCGGAGGCCGAGGCCAAGGCCTTGCTGATCGCCGCCTTCGTGGGAGAAGCTTTCGAGACGATTGAACATGACGGAATCCGCGAGGCGCTTTCCGCCTTTGCCGAAACCTGGCTCGCTCAACATCGGGGGAAGCTTTGATGCCTACTGCCCACCCCTCTCCCGGCGCTGCGCGCCACCCTCTCCCGCAAGGGGGGAGGGGAAGCTACGATCTCGCCGCCATACGCCGGGACTTCCCTATCCTCGCGCGTGAGGTTTATGGCAAGCCGCTGGTCTATCTCGACAACGCCGCCTCGGCGCAGAAACCGCAAGCGGTGCTTGATGCGATGACCAAAAGCTATACGCAAGAATATGCCAACGTGCACCGCGGGCTGCACTTCCTGTCGAATGCCGCCACGCAAGGCTTCGAGGATGCGCGTGAAAGTGTGCGCGCCTTCATCAATGCGCCGTCCAAGGACCAGATCATCTTCACCCGCAATGCCACCGAGGCCATCAATCTGGTGGCGCAGAGCTTTGGCGGCATGGTGATCGGCCAAGGTGACGAGATCGTGCTGTCGATCCTCGAACACCATTCCAATATCGTGCCGTGGCATTTCCACCGCGAACGCCACGGCGCGGTTCTGAAATGGGCGCCCATCGATGACGATGGCAATTTCTTGCTTGAAGAATTCGAAAAACTCCTCAGCCCACGGACCAAGATCGTGGCCATCACCCAGATGTCGAATGCGCTGGGAACGATCGTTCCGGTGGCGGACGTCATCAAGCTGGCCCATGCGCGGGGCATTCCGGTGCTGGTCGACGGCAGCCAGGCCGCCGTTCACATGGCGCTCGATGTCCAGGCGCTCGATGCCGATTTCTATGTCTTCACCGGCCACAAGACCTATGGCCCGACCGGCATCGGCGTGCTCTATGGCAAGGCCGAGTTGCTCAAGAAGATGCCGCCTTACCAGGGCGGCGGCGAGATGATCAACGAGGTGACGACGGACGGCATCACCTACAATGATCCGCCGCACCGCTTCGAGGCGGGAACGCCGGCCATCGTCCAGGCTATCGGCCTAGGTGCTGCGCTGGACTATATGCGCGGCATCGGCCTCGACAATATCGCCGCCCATGAAGCAAGCCTGCGCGACTACGCCATGCAGCGCCTGTCCGAGATCAATTCACTGCGCATTTTCGGCCGCGCCAGGAACAAGGGCGCCATCGTCTCCTTCAACATGGAAGGGGCACACGCCCATGACGTCGCCACCGTGATCGACAGGGCAGGGGTGGCGGTCAGGGCCGGCACCCACTGCACCCAGCCGCTCTTGCAACGCTTCGGCGTCACCGCCACCTGCCGCGCTTCCTTCGCCATGTACAACACGCTTGAAGAGGTTGACGTGCTGGCCGAAGCGCTTATCTCTGCCCGGAGGATATTCGGATGATGGATGCTGCAATAGATACACACGCCGAGAACGCCCCCAATCCATCGGCCATTCCCGCCGATGAGCTGGCGCGCATGACTGACGACATCGTCGCGGCGCTCAAGACCGTCTATGACCCGGAAATTCCGGTCGACATCTATGAGCTGGGCTTGATCTACAAGGTCGACATCGACGATGACCGCAATGTGGCAATCGAGATGACGCTGACGGCGCCCGGCTGCCCGGTGGCCGGCGACATGCCGGGCTGGGTGGAGAATGCCGTTTCGACGGTGGCGGGCGTCCAGGCCTGTACGGCGACCATCGTCTTCGACCCGCCCTGGGATCATAGCCGCATGTCGGACGAAGCCCGCGTGGCACTCAATATGTGGTAAGGCAGCATCATGGCATCAGCATTTCCCCGTCCCCTCCCTCAAGTGATGAAGCTCACAGAGGCCGCCGCCGCCCGCGTCCGCGAGATCATGGCGAAGGCGGAGAAGCCCGTCGTGGGGCTCCGCATCGGCGTCAAGAACGGCGGTTGCGCCGGCATGGAATACACCATGGAATGGGCCGAGGCCCAGAAGCCCTTCGACGAGGTGGTCGAAGACAAGGGCGTCAAGGTTTTGATCGACGCCAAGGCCATGATGTTCCTGCTCGGCACGGAAATGGACTTCCAGGCATCGGCGTTGAAATCGGGCTTCACCTTCAACAATCCCAACCAAGTCTCGGCCTGCGGCTGCGGCGAAAGCGTGCAGTTGAAGGCGGCTGAGTAGCGGGCCGGGCCGCGCCCCATGAAGATCACCCGGCTCGAAGCCATACCACTGAAGCCCCTGGCCATGCGCCAGGCTTTTTCCACCACCAACGTTCTGCTCAACAGCTTGCATTTCGTCCTTGTACGGATCGAAACCGACGAAGGCATCGAGGGCTATGGCGAGGCGCTGCCCGCCTGGGAGGTGACGGGGGAAACCGTGGACAGCGTGGCGGGCTGCATCGCGCTCTATCAGGATCCGCGGCGGCTTTATGCGGAGGATCTGCTCATCGGCCGGGACATCGGTTCGCTCGGCGCCATCCGCGCCATGATGGATGACATGCTGCCCGCCGGACGGCCCTTCACGGTGATGGGCAATGCGGCGGCCAAGGCGGCAATCGAGCAGGCGGCTCTCGATGCCTGCGCCAGATTGAATGGGCAGTCGATTCCCGCATTGCTGGGCATCACGCCGGTGCCCGTCGCTTCCGCCATCACCTGCGGCATCAGGCCGGTGGACGAGACGCTGGCCTGGGTGGAGGCGGCTCTCGCCATGAACCCGGCGCTGATCCGCCTCAAGGTCGGGGGCAGGGCAGGGTCCGCACGCGACATCGCCGCCGTCAATGGTGCGCGGCACATGATCAACGCCTCCGGAAAGAACGTGCTTCTCGCCGCCGATGCCAATGAGGGCTTCGTCGATGCGGAGCGGAGCATCACTTTCTGCCGCGCCATCGAAGGCGCGCTCGATTGGCTGGAGCAGCCGGTGGTGGGCGACGACCGCCTGGCCTTCCGTGATATCAAGGCCAAGACGGCGGTGCCGCTGATGGCGGATGAATCATTGCACGGCTTTGGCGACGCCGAGCAGCTTGTCCGCATGGGCGGGGTCGATCACTTCAACGTGAAGCTGATGAAGGCCGGCGGAGTGTTGGCCGCCTTGAAGCTCATCGATTTCGCCGCAAACCACGGCATCACTTGCCACATCGGCTCGATGATCGAGACGACGCTGGGCTGCCTGATGGGCTATTGCGCGGCGGCGGCGCGCCCAGCCCAGATCATCGGCACCGACATGCTGGCTTTCGCGCATATCGAAGCGGAGCCGTGGGGCATCTTGCGTGAAGAGAGCGGACACGCCGCCGTTTCGGACGCAACCGGCACCGGCACGGGCGTCACCAGGATTGCCGCGGACCGCCTGGCTTTGCGGGCCCCCTAGCCGTTGCCGTCCCCGCCCATGGTTGCAAAGTTAAGACTCGCTGCTTAGGATGCCGCGCAATGGAAAGCATGAATGTGGCGAGATGACCGGATCAACGGAGACCGTGGACCAGACCAAACCGGCCAGCCCTGAGTTCCGCGTGTTCCAGCACGACAAGCCCGCCATGGCGCTGGGCCTGGCCGTCAATCACCTGATGAACAAGCCGGCCTTCGCCAAGCTCTACTTCGGCGAATGGTCCCATATCCTGGTCGGGCAGATCAACCGCAAACATTATTACTTTGTCCTCGATTCCGCCAATCAGATCGCCGGTTTTGCCGGCTGGGCGCTGGCCACGAAGGACAAGGCCGAAGCCTGGGTCGAAGGCCGCAGGCCGTTGAGCTACGAGGACAGCCTCGAGGGCGATTGCATGGTGTGCAACGCCTGGTCGGCCAACACCACTGCCATTCACCGCTGGATGTTCCGCGAGGCCAACAATGTCTGGGCGGGAAAACGCCTGGTCTATTTCAAGCGCTTCTATCCCGACGGGCGCATCCGGCCGGCCCGCATCAACGTCAGCAAAAGCTGGGCGGAAGGCGGCCGTTAACCGCGTGGCGCGAATGTGCCGGGGCCGTGTTCCGGCGGTGGCCAAAACATGTTGACCTTCTGATAACGGTTTGTTAATCATGGTTTGGGGGCGTGTACTTGCAGACGATGAGACCATGTGACATGGCGATCATTGGAAAGGCAATTATGGCCAGCGAACCCGGCGCCCCGTTCTTCAAAATGCTTGCGTCGCCAGCCGGTCTTGCCCGGCCATGAAATTCATGTCCTGACTGAATAGCGATGCGCCGCGGCGATTGATCCTCGCGGCGACATGGGAGAGTCGTGCCTTGGTTTGGCGCTCCGCTCTCGGCGAAAAGAGACTTTGACCTTTGGCACGGAGGATACGTGAATGGCAACCGATCACAGCAATACCAACAATGCGCTGCTTGACGAGGCAACACTGAACACCGATCAACTGGTGCAGGGCCTGGCCGATCTCTCGGGCGGCGCCGGCGTCGACGCGCCGGAGCCAGCGGCGGCGGATGTCGAAAGCGCGCCGAGTCTGGGTGGCCGGCACGGAGATGCCGCGGCACTCCCCACCTTCACGATTTCGCAGATTGGCAATTACCTCCAGCAGGGATATTGGACGGACACCGGCCGGAACTTCCATTCGTTCAATCTCGACCAATCCGGCTTAACCGGTTTCAATGGCAGCCGCACGCTGTTCTATGAAACTAACGGATTCACAGGAATTAGCGGCGCCGGCAGCGACTCCGATGGCATCTCTGCCGCCCGGCGAGCGCTTGTCGACGATGCCCTCGATTACATCGGCGCGGTCCTGAACATCAATTTCGTGGAGGCCAGCACCGCCGGCACCCATGTCGACCTGTATTTCAAGGACAATGGCTCGGGCGCCAATGCCAATTACCAGCTTTACGGGTCGGGCAACGGCACGGCCAACCACCGCTACACCGACTATGCCTGGGTGAACGTCGTCCCGGACTGGTCGGGCGGCACCTCGACGATCAACGACTACACCTACCAGACATTCATCCACGAAATCTTCCATACACTGGGCTTGGGCCACGCCGGCAACTACAATGGCTCGGCCAATTTTGTGACCGACACCACCAATCCGAATTTTGGCAACAACTCGAACCAGTATCTTAACGACAGTTGGCAGCAGACCATCATGTCGTATTTCGACCAGGACGAGAACACCACGGTCAACGCCGACTTCAACTATGTCATCACCGGCATGGCCGCCGACTGGCAGGCGCTGCGGAACTATTACGGTTCCTCGGCGTTTCTCGGCAACACCACCTATGGCTTCAACACCAACATCGCCGCCAGCACTAGCGAAGTAATGGCCAATCTGGCGACCTATGCCGATGAAACCGCTTTCAACATTATCGACGACGGCGGCACCGACACCCTCGATTTCTCGGGCTATGCCGACAACCAGAATATCAATCTGGCGGTAGCGTCCTCCGGCTCGACGGTCGGCACCATTTCCGATATCGGCGGCGAAATCGGCAACATGACGCTCGCCGTCGGCACCGTCATCGAGAACGCCACCGGCGGTTCGGGCAGCGACAGCATCAACGGCAACAGCGCCAACAACCTGCTGAAGGGCGGCGGCGGCAACGACACGCTCTATGGCCAGGGCGGCGTCGACACGCTGGTCGGCGGCGACGGCAACGATACGATGTACGGCGGCGACGGCAATGATTCGATACAAGGCGATGCCGGCAACGATACCCTGAAAGGCGGCGGTGGCGCTGATTCGCTCAGCGGCGGCGACGGCATCGACGCGGCCGACTACAGCGACTCGGCGAGCGGCGTGACGATCGACCTGGACGCTGGCACCGGCAGCGGCGGCACGGCGGCGGGCGACACGCTGTCGGGCATTGAAAACGTCACTGGCTCCAGTTCGGCGGACATCCTGTTTGGCGACGCCAATGCCAACGCCCTGTCGGGCGGCAGCGGCGATGATCTTCTCGGCGGCTTGGAAGGCATCGACAACCTGACCGGCGGCGGCGGTGCCGACACCCTGAAGGGCGGCGGCGGTGCCGACGTTCTGAATGGTGGAACCGAAATCGACACGGCGAGCTATGTGGACTCGCTTGCGGGTGTGACGGTCAGCCTGTTGACCGGTTTGGGCTCCGGCGGCGAGGCGGCGGGTGATACGCTGAGCTCTATTGAGAATCTCACCGGCTCCAACAGCGCCGACGTGCTGTCCGGCGGCAACGGTGCCAACACGCTTGCCGGCCTGAGCGGTGACGACCAGTTGAAGGGTGGCGGCGGTGCCGACGCGCTCTCGGGCGGAGCGGGTATCGACGTCGCGGTCTATTCCGACTCAACGGCGGCTGTGACCATCGACCTGACCGCCGGCACGGGCAGTGGCGGCTCGGCGGCCGGTGACACCTTGACCGGGATCGAAAACGTCCTGGGTTCGGGCTCGGCCGACATCCTGTCGGGCGATGCCAATGCCAACGGGCTTTCGGGCAGCGGCGGCGAC
>JANPCA010000267.1:0-3573 GCA_031430715.1 Hyphomicrobiales bacterium
CCGATCGTGGCCTCGCTCCAGTTGAAGGCGGCGATGCCCCAGAAGGCCCAGAGGGCGGGATAGACGGCGGAGGCCAGGAAATAGAGGAACATCACTGCCGAAAGCGGCACCACGCCGCGATAGAGCGCGAAGACCTTCAGCACGCCAACCGGATTGGAGCGCGCCAAAGAGAAGGGCCGCCGGTTTTCGTGTGCCAATGTCTCGGGCAGGACGAAATAGCCATAGACGACATTGGCGATCGCCAGGCCCGCCGCCACGAAGAACGGTACGCGGGAGCCGAACGCGCCGAGCAGCCCGCCGATCGCCGGTCCGATGACGAAGCCGAGCCCGAAGGCGGCACCCATCAGGCCGAAGGCCTTGGCACGGTCCTCAGGCCTGGTGATGTCGGCCAGATAGGCATTGGCGGTCGAGTAGGAGGCCCCGCAAATGCCCGCCACCACGCGGCCCACGAAGAGCCACAGCATGGTTGGGGCAAAGGCGGTCAAGAGATAGTCGACACCCATGCCGAACACCGAGAGCAGCAGCACCGGACGGCGCCCATAGGTATCCGACAGGCTGCCGATGGCCGGGCCGCAGAGGAACTGCATGCCGCCATAGGCGAAGAACAGCCAGCCGCCGAGCAGCGAAGCGCCCGCCAGATCGCGCCCGCTCACCTGTTCGATCAGCCGCGGCAGCACCGGCATGATGAGGCCGAAGCCCACCATGTCGAGCAGCACGGTCACGAACACGAAAATCACGGCATATTTGCCGGGCGCCCTCGAGGTCATGTCTGCTGGTCCGCCGCTTCAGTGGCTCTGGCGCTGGCGTGGACGGTAGGCCTTGCGCTTTGAATCGAAGCCCTCGAAATAATCGCGCACCTGGGGGTGGCGCACCGGTTCGCCGGTTTCATCCTCAAGCAGGTTCTGTTCCGAAACATAGGCGACATATTCGGTTTCGGAATTCTCGGCGAGCAGGTGGTAGAAGGGCTGGTCCTTGCGCGGGCGCACTTCGGCCGGAATGGCGTTCCACCAGTCCTCGGTGTTGTTGAACACCGGATCGACATCGAAAATCACGCCGCGGAACGGAAACTTCCGGTGCCGCACGATCTGGCCGATCGAAAACTTTGCCGAGGGAAGGCTGCGCATAAGTATTGATTGCCAAGGTGCCAGCAGGAAGGCAAGAGCCTTGACCTTCACGGCGCGGATAGTGATCGGGCATGGCTGAAATCCTCAATCTGGCGCTGCCCTTCTTCGGCCTCATCGGGCTCGGCGTCATCGCCTCCAGGGGCTGGCACGGCACCGAGCTTGGCCTCGCCTGGCTCAACATCTTCCTGGTCTATTTTTCGCTGCCCGCCCTCATTTTTCTGGTCGTCTCGGCGGCACCCTTCGAGCAGTTGCTGAACTGGCCATTCGTCACGGCGACAAGTTCGGTGACGGTTATCTCGTTTCTGGGAGTGACCTTCGCCTCCATGTGGCTGTTCCGCACGCCGCTCAAGGAGGCGGCGCTGCAGGGCACGGCGGGCAGCTATGGCAATGTCGGCTACATGGGGCTGCCGCTGGCGGTGGCCTTCTTCGGCCCCGCGGCGGCGGTGCCGGCGGCACTGGTGTTCTGTTTCGACTGCACCGTGCAATTCGTGATGACGGCCTTCCTTGCGACGCTCGCCCATGAGCGCGGCGAGGAGAGCCATTGGGGCGAGGTGGCTTTTCGCATCATCAAGCAGGTCGTGTCGCATCCCTTCATCATCGCGACCGGGCTGGGCGTCATCGCCTCGGCCATGGAATTCAAGGCGCCGGGCGCCATCGCCACCATTCTCGACATGCTGATGAAGGCGGCGGGGCCGACGGCCCTTTTCGCGCTGGGCGTCATCGTCGGCATGCGCCGCTTTGCCGGCATCGGTCCGGAATTGCCGCTGGTGGCGCTCGTCAAGGTGATCGTCCAGCCGGCATTGGCAATGGTGGTTGTTGGTTTCGTACCGGGGATCGAGCCGTCCTGGCTGCATGTGGCGGTGATGATGGCGGCACTGCCAACCGCGTCCAATGCCTTCATTCTCGCCAGCCAGTACAAAGCCTATGTGGGGGGAGCCTCGACCGCCGTGATCGTCACGACGGTGCTTTCGGCCTTCACCATCCCCCTGGTCGTCTATGGCATCAAGGCGGGTGTCTTACCCTGAACCCCGCATGACACGCGGCAGGCCGGCCGGCGGAGCGAGGCCATAGGCCATGACGGCACGGCGTAAAGGCCCAAAGCGCGACAGCAGTTCGAGGCCGAGGGCGCGGCCACCTTCCAATGCCAGATAGCCCGATAGCAGCGAGCGGTTCATCAGGTCGATGGCCTGCTGGCGCGGCTGGATATCGCGGCGGCGCAAGGCGTCGTATTCGGCGAGTAGTCCAGGATTGCCGGGATCGCTCTCGCCCGCCATCAGCCCGGCAATCTGGGCGGCATCGCGGAGCGACATGTTGAGGCCCTGCGCGCCGATGGGCGGCACCACGTGGGCTGCCTCGCCGATGAGGACAATGCGGTTGCGGGCGAAGCTTCTCGCCACCAGGCCTTCCATGGCAAAGGCGCGGCGCGGGCCGATATCCGATACGAGTCCCAGATCGCCATGGGTTCCAAGCTGGATTTCGATGGCAAGCTCACGGTCCGAAAGCGCCATCAGTTGCGCGGCACGCGCCGGGCGTTCCATCCAGACGAGGCTGGATCGGTTGCCGGGCATCGGCACGGTGGTGAAGGGGCCGGCCCCTTTATGATATTCCGTCGAGATGCCGTCATGGGCGCCCGAATGGGCGAAGCTCGAGGCGAGCGCCACCTGGTCATAGGCCCAGCGGTTGACGCCGATCCCGGCGGCATCGCGCAGGATCGAGTTGCGCCCGTCGGCAGCCAAGAGGGCGCGGGCCGCGTGGATTTTGGCATCGGCGGTGGTGACCGTCACCTGGCCGCTTTCCGGCCGCGCCGCTGTGGCATCGGCGTCCAGCATGGTGACACCCAGTTCCGCGGCGCGGGCATGGAGGGCCGGGATCAACAGCCCCAGGGGGATGTTCCAGCCGAACACCTCCTCGCCCAGTTCGGCGGGATCGAAGGTGACGGTAGGGGCCTTGAAGTTGGAGCCGGTGTCATCCACCATGCGCAGTTTCCGGAGTGGCGTGGTGCGGGCGCGGAGTGTGCCCGGCCAAACGCCCAGATGTTCCAGCATGCGGATGGATGGTGTCATCAACGCCACGGTGCGGGGGTCCGGGGCATCGCCATGCGTCTTGGCGGCAAGTCCCACGCGGCGGCCGCCGCTGGCCAAAAGACATACGGCAGCGAGGCCCGCAGGGCCCGCTCCCGCGACGATCACGTCGAATTCAGTCATTGCGTGCCGAGCGCCGTTTTCACCATGCTGCCGCGTTTGCTGAAAGCCTCGTGGAAGGCGGCGAGTTTCGGGCGGCCGCCGCGCCAGTTCAGTTCGGATAGCCGGAAGTCGATGTAGGACAGGGTGACGGCAACGGCGATCGAGCCGGCGTTGACCTCGGCAAGTGAGGCCTGCCAATGGTTTTCGAGATCGTCAAAACCCGCATTGATGCGGATGATGGTGCGCTTCATCCAGCCGTCCCATTG
>JANPCA010000268.1:0-3149 GCA_031430715.1 Hyphomicrobiales bacterium
GGTCAAGGCCGCACCGAGGAAGCTCAGCACCTTGGCCTTGAGGTCGGCCACCCGCTTCGGTTGATCGAGAACCTTGATATCGAGCGGCGTCAGGCGCGGCAGAAGGTCAAGTGCCGGCTGATCGGCGACCGCGGCCGCGGCGATCTGGCCGGCGATCTGGAAGACGATCTTGTCGAAGTGGTAAATCGCCGGGACTTCCAGCACCGTGGGACAGGCTGTATGGGCGGCAAGGCCCCTGCCATCGACACCGGGCACGGCGGCGGCGGCTTGCTGGGCATCGAAGAGAAACACGGCACTGATGATCGCGGCTGGGAAAAGGGTAAGACGTTTCATGGTCACCTCCTTGTCATGCCGAACCATTGTACAGCAGATGCGGGGCTGCGTCCACGTAAAGCCGCGGCGGGTGGGTGGCGGCCGGCAGACTTGCGGTGAGCGGTGTTTCAAATCATAACACGGCCTCCTGCTGCAATGTCTGGTATCATCCCGCATGATGGAGTTTTGGAGGCGCTTCCGGCGCGACGGGTTGGCGGTTTTCGGACTGGCGGTCATCGCCCTGTTCATCATGGCGGCCGTGGCCGCGCCGCTGCTCTCGCCCCACGATCCTTCCGAACAGTTTTTCGATGGGTTGACGCTTGAAGGTTCGCCGCTGCCGCCCAGCGGGCAATTCTGGTTCGGCACCGATACCAATGGCCGCGATCAATTCTCGCGTCTGCTCCATGGGGCGCGGACGTCGCTGTTGATCGGCATTCTCGCCAATGGCCTGGCGGTGGCGATTGGTACCACGCTCGGGCTGGTGGCCGGCTATGTGCGGGGTTACTTCGGCGCCGCCATCATGCGGCTGACCGATCTGATGATGGCCTTTCCGCCGCTGCTGTTTGCCATTGCTTTGGCGGCCATTCTGAAGCCCGGCCTCAACATCGTCATTCTGGTCATCGCCCTGGTGAACTGGGTGCAGATCGCGCGCATCATCTATTCCGAGACCGTGGCCCTTGCGGAGCGCGACTATATCGAGGCGGCCCGGGCGCTCGGGGCGGGCACGGGCCGCATCCTGCTGCGCCACCTGCTGCCGCATCTGATCCCGACGGTAATCGTCTATGCCACACTCGGCATCGCCACGACGGTGCTGCTCGAATCGATGCTGTCGTTCCTCGGCCGCGGCGTGCAGCCGCCGACGCCCGCCTGGGGCATGATGATTTTCGAGAGCCAATCGTATTTTCTCAACGCGCCTTGGCTGGTGTTTATTCCCGGAGCGGCCATCCTGGTCCTGGCATTGGCCTTCAATCTGGTGGGCGACGGCTTGCGCGACGCGCTCGATCCGACGCAGCGGGGCAGGGCGTGATGGTGGTCTATCTGGCAAGACGTCTCGCTGCCTCGCTGTTCATCCTTCTTGGCGTTAGCATCGTCACCTTCGGGCTGACTTTCATGATTCCGGCCGACCCGGTGGCGATGATGGCGGGACGCAATTCGACGCCCGCGCTGCGCCAACAAATCCGCCAGCAGCTCGGCCTCGATCGTCCGTTGCCGGAGCAATATGCCCGCTATCTCGTACGGCTGGTGCAGGGCGATCTGGGCCGTTCCTATGCTCGGAAATCGGAGGTGGGGCCGCTCATCGCCTCGCGTATTCCACCGACCCTGCTGCTGATGCTGGGGGCGATCATCGCCGAACTCCTGATCGGCATCCCCGCCGGCATCTACGCGGCGAGCCGCAGGGGGAGGATGGGCGACAAAGTGGCGATGACCCTGTCCTTCGTCAGCGTCTCCACGCCGCAATTCGTGCTGGGCCTGACGCTGCTCTATGTCTTTGCTTACATGCTCAACTGGTTTCCCCTGGGCGGCTACGGCAGCTTCGCGCAACTCGTCTTGCCGGCCCTCACACTGGGCCTGACAGGAGGCGGCTGGTATTCGCGCATGATGCGCTCCTCGATGATCGAGGTGTTGCGCCACGATTACATCCGCACCGCCCGCGCCAAAGGCATGAGCGAGCCGCGCGTCCTTTTCAAACATGCCCTGCGCAATGCCGTCGTGCCGATTGCCGCGATGATCGGAGGCGACATCGGCATTTTCATGTCGGGCGTCGTCGTCGTCGAGAACGTCTTCGGCTGGCCGGGCATCGGACAATTGATGTGGCAGGCGATCCAGTCCCTCGACATTCCGGTCATCATGGGCGTAACCATCGTGGCGGCCTGCTTCATTGTGCTGGGAAACCTCATTGCAGACCTGCTGGCACCGCTTATTGACCCGCGCATCCGCTTGCGCTGATATGGCCGCCGATAAACATAAGCCGAACAGGGAGAAACGACATGAAACGACTGCTGATTTCCGCCGTGGCCGCCGTGGCGCTGTTTGCCGCCGCCCCCACGGCCCTTGCCCAGGCGCCGAAGCAGGGCGGGGCCGCCACCATCACCTTCAACAACGACCTGACGACGCTCGACCCGCAGGTCGGCTATGACTGGCAGAACTGGTCGGTCATCAAGTCGATCTTCGACGGCCTCATGGATTACAAGCCGGGCACCACCGAACTCGAACCCGACCTTGCGGAGAGCTATACGGTTTCGGACGATGGCCTCACCTATACGTTCAAGCTGCGCGACGGTGTCAAGTTCCACAATGGCCGCGTCATGACCTCGGCGGACGTCAAGTATTCCTTCGAGCGTGCCGTGAACCCCGCGACGCAGAGCCCCGGTGGCGGTTATTTCGGGATGATCAACGGTTATGACGATGTGGCGGGCGGCAAGGTTGGCACGCTCAACGGCATCGAGACTCCGGACGGGAATACGGTGATCTTCAAGCTGTCGCGGCCCGACGCCACCTTCCTGCATCTGATGGCCATCAACTTTGGCTACATCGTGCCGAAGGAGGCGGTCGAAGCGGCCGGCGCCGATTGGGGCAAGCAGCCGGTCGGAACCGGCGCCTTCAAGTTCGTCGAATGGGTGCCGGGCCAGAACATCAAGCTGGAACGCAACAAGGACTATTTCCGCGCCGGGGTTCCCTATCTCGACGCGCTGACGCTCGAATTCGGTCAGGACCCGACGGTTTCCGTGCTGCGCCTCAAGAAGGGCGAGGTCGACATCGTCGGCGACGGCGTGCCGCCCGCCCAGTTCGCCGAGATCATGGCGGACCCCGAGAGCAAGGAGTTGATCGCCGAGGGC
>JANPCA010000269.1:0-5321 GCA_031430715.1 Hyphomicrobiales bacterium
GCCGCAATCCGGAGAATGCCGCGGTTGCCGCCACAGCGGGCCTGCTGGAACTTCTCGGCCGTGACGAGATAGCGGGAGTCATGGCCCATGAACTGGCCCATATCCGCAATCGCGACACCTTGATCATGACCCTGACGGCAACGATTGCCGGAGCCATTTCGATGCTGGCGAATTTCGGCATGTTCTTCGGCGGCAACCGCGGCCGCAACAATCCGCTCGGAATCGTTGGCGTTATCCTGATGGTCATCCTGGCACCTCTCGCCGCGATGATCGTTCAGATGGCCATCAGCCGCACCCGCGAATATGGTGCCGACCGCGGCGGCTCTGAAATCTCCGGCCAGCCGCTGGCGCTCGCCTCGGCGCTGGCTAAGATTTCGGATGCCGCCCATCACATCGTCAACCGCGATGCCGAGGCCAATCCGGCGACGGCCCATCTCTTCATCATCAACCCGCTTTCGGGACAGCGCATGGACAATCTCTTTTCGACCCACCCGGACACCGCCAACCGTATCGAATCCCTCGAGCGGATCGCCGCGGAAATGCGCTCAAACCCACCGGCGGCAGGGCCGTGGTCCGGCATGGGTAGACCCGCCACTGGTCCCTGGGGTTGACGGCGCCACGGCAAGGCGTTGGCGGACTTGAGGTTCGGACAACGGCTGTCAGGGTTCTTGGCGCTGTGCTGACGGACGGTTTGACCGTCGACGATGCGCTTGAGCAAGAAACCACTACTCTGGCGTTGGAAAGCAGGGACCAGGGATTTCTTCTCGCCATTGTGCAGACGGCCCTGCGGCACAAGGGTGAGATCGAGGCCATACTCGGCCAACACCTCACCAGGCCCTTGCCGCGCAAATCGGGCGGAGCGTCCCTGATCCTGATGACCGGGGTCGCGCAATTGCTGTTTCTGGAGACGCCTCCCCATGCCGTGATCGATCTGGCTGTGCGCAGCGCAAGGCTCGACCGCGACGCGCTGCATTTTTCCGGTCTGATCAATGCCGTGCTGCGCAAAGTGTCGGCGGGCGGCAAGGAGGCCCTCGCAGGCATCGACGCCGCGAAGGTCAATACACCCGCCTGGCTTTGGCAGCGCTGGCTGAAGCAGTATGGCGAGAAATTGGCCCGCCAGATCGCCATGGCGCATATGGAACAAGCCCCTCTTGACATCGCGGTCAAGACTGATCCCGGCGTATGGGCGGCGCGGCTTGACGGCAAGCCGCTGCCGGGGGGCCACATTCGGCTCGGCACAGGCCTTGGCGCTATTTCCGAATTGCCGGGTTTTCACGAGGGTGCCTGGTGGGTACAGGATGCCGCCGCGGGGCTGCCGGTGGTTCTGCTGGGTGATATCGCGGGTTTGACCGCCCTTGATCTCTGCGCGGCGCCGGGCGGCAAGACCATGCAACTGGCGGCGGCGGGTGCTCGGGTCACGGCGGTCGACTATTCCCCTGGCCGGTTGGCGCGGCTTCAGGAAAATCTTGGCCGTACCGGACTGCAGGCCGAAATCGTTGCCGCCGATGTGACGGTTCTCGAAGGCATTGGCCTTTACGGCATCGTGTTGCTCGATGCCCCCTGTTCGGCGACCGGGACAGTCAGGCGCCATCCCGAATTGCCCTACTTGAAAGCGGCGGCACAGATTCCCGGTCTCGCCGCAATCCAGAGGGTCATGCTGAATGCGGCCGCCGATCATGTTCTGCCGGGCGGCCTGCTCGTCTATTGCACCTGTTCGCTGGAACGCGAGGAAGGCGAGGACCAGATCAAATGGTTCCGGTCCTGGCGGCCCGAGTTCGAACTGATGCCGGTCGATCCCGCGAGGTTCGGTCTTTCGTCCGAATTTGTGGCGCCGGAAGGATGGCTGCGGACCTTGCCGCATTTTACCATCGGCTCCGAGCCGGGGCTTGACGGGTTCTTTGCCGCAGTGCTGCGCCGCAAGGCTTGAGCTTGTCCCGGCAACGGGACATGCTATGCGGGGCGCGGTCCGCCACGAGGAGCCCGCCATGTCTGAACCCGTCCGCCGCGCTCTGATATCCGTTTCCGACAAGACTGGAGTAGTTGCTTTCGCCACGGGTCTGAGCGGGCTCGGCATCGAAATCGTGTCGACGGGCGGTACGGCCAGAACCCTGACGGAAGCGGGGCTCAAAGTCACAGAAGTCGAAAACGTGACCGGTTTCCCGGAAATCATGGATGGCCGCGTCAAGACACTTCATCCCAAGATCCATGGCGGCCTGTTGGCCATCCGCGGTAATCCTGAACATGAGGCGGCCTTGCGCAGCCATACCATTGCGCCCTTCGGAATTCTGGCGGTCAATCTATACCCCTTCGAGGAAGCCGTGGCGCGCAACGCATCCTTCGACGAAACGCTTGAAAACATCGACGTCGGCGGTCCCGCCATGATCCGCGCGGCAGCGAAGAATCACGGAAGCGTAACGGTTTTGGTTGATTCGGAAGATTATGAAACAGTTCTAAGTGAACTTGTTGCGGACGCGAATCGAACGCGGGCTGAAACGCGCCGTATTCTCGCGGCCAAAGCCTTCGCACGTACGGCCAGTTACGACGCGGCCATCAGCCAATGGTTCGGAAATGAGTTGCAACAGACTCTGGAACTTGATTATTTCGCTACCGGCGGCAGGCGCTTGCGGGATTTGCGGTATGGCGAAAACCCGCACCAGGCAGCGGCGCTCTTTGCCGCCCCTGGTCCCCGCTTTGGCATTACCGCGGCGCGCCAGGTGCAGGGCAAGGAGCTGTCTTACAACAACATCAACGATACCGACGCGGCGCTTGAATGTCTGGCCGAGTTCGAGACTGACCGTGCCGCCTGCGTGATCGTCAAGCACGCAAACCCTTGCGGGGTAGCCGTCGGCCTCACGGCGCTCGATGCCTATCGCAAGGCCCTGGCCTGTGATCCGGTCAGTGCCTTCGGCGGCATCGTCGCGCTCAACCGTGAACTTGATGCGGCAATGGCGGTTGAGATGATCATGCTCTTCACCGAAGTCATCGTGGCACCAAGCGCTAGTCCGGAAGCCCTCGATGTCCTGAAGGCCAAGAAGAATCTCCGCCTCTTGTTGCTCGGCGACAGTCCCCTGTCCGCACCCGGATTGCAACTGCGGTCCGTCGCCGGGGGTTTGCTGGTGCAAACGAAGGACACGGCCCGTGTGGATGAGATGATTTTGCGCGTTGTCACCAAGCGTGCGCCGGCCGAGCTCGAATTGGCCGATCTCCGCTTCGCCTTCCGGGTTGCCAAACATGTGAAATCCAATGCCATCGTCTACGCCAAGGATGGCGCGACGGTTGGTATAGGGGCCGGGCAGATGTCACGTGTGGATTCGGCACGGATTGCCGTGCGCAAGAGCGAAGACGCGGCACGTGCGGCGGGCGCCGCGATCTCGCCCGTGCGGGGATCAGTCGTCGCCTCTGATGCCTTCTTCCCTTTTGCCGACGGCTTGCTGCAAGCAGCCGGGGCCGGAGCGACCGCCGTCATTCAACCCGGTGGTTCGATCAAGGACGGCGAGGTGATCCAGGCGGCCGACGAGGCCGGGCTAGCCATGGTCTTTACCGGCGTGAGACACTTTCGGCATTAGGTTCTACTGGACCTGAAGGCGGCGGCAGATATCCTCCAGCTGCTCCAGCGATTTGTAGGCGATGATGATCGTTCCGCCGGCAGCACCCCGGTGGGCGATTTCAACCTTCAGTCCGGTCGCTTCGGCAAGCGTGCGCTCGAGCGCCTTGGTGTCGGCATCCTTCTCAGGTCTGGGCTTGGGAGACCGGCCGGGTGCTGCATCGCGTGCAAGACGTTCCGCCTCGCGCACTGAAAGACCAAGCTCGATAATTTTCTCGGCCAGGTCGGCGGGCGATTCGGTTGCCACCAGCGCCCGGGCATGGCCCGCCGTGAGATTGCCTTCCTCGATCTGATTTCGGACGGAATCCGGGAGCGTCAGGAGGCGGAGCATATTGGCGATGTGACTCCGGCTTTTGCCGATCGAGTCCGCCAATTGCTGTTGGGTATAGCTGAACTGTTCGAGAAGCAGGCCATAGGCCCGGGCTTCCTCCAGCGGGTTCAGGTCGGTGCGCTGAATATTCTCGATAAGGGCAATTTCGAGCGCCTCGCCATCAGATAATTCCCGGATCAGGACCGGAACGTCATGAATGCCGGCGATTTGCGCGGCCCGCCAGCGCCGCTCGCCCGCGACGATTTCATATTCGCCGTGTTCCCTGGGACGGACCACGATTGGCTGCAGCAGGCCCTTGTCGCGGATTGAGCGCGCCAGATCTTCGAGGTCGGACTGGGCGAAGTGCTTGCGCGGGTTATGCGGGCTGGCATGCATCAGTTCGATCGGCATGTGCCGGAGGGTCCGCACATCCTGGATCACAGCGTCCTCGCTGGTATCGTCGCCGATCAGCGCGGCCAGTCCCCGGCCCAACCGCTTCTTTTGCGCATGCATCATGGTCATGACTTTCTGATTTCCACCCGTCTAATCGTTACGCAAACGAATCGATCAGGCCGCCCGCAGCTCCCGTTCCCGCCGGATCACTTCGGAGGCGAGACGGATATAGGCCTGCGACCCGACGCAGGCATTGTCGTAGAGCAGCACCGGCTTGCCATAGGACGGCGCTTCGGACACCCGCACATTGCGCGGTATGACCGTCTGATACACCTTGTCGCCCAGCACGCTGCGGACATCTTCTGCCACCTGTTCGGAGAGATTGTTGCGCCGGTCGAACATGGTCAGCACCACGCCCTGGATGGTCAGCCGCGGATTGAGGGTCGACTTTACCCGCTCGACTGTCTTGATCAATTGACTCAAGCCCTCCAATGCGAAGAACTCGCATTGTAACGGCACCAGAATGGCATCGGCCGCGGACAGGGAATTGATCGTCAGCAAATTCAGCGATGGCGGGCAATCGACCAGCACATAGGAGTAGTGCCGGTTGGGCACGCCTTGTCTGCCCAGGGCAGCGATGGCGTCGGCAAGCCGGTAAGTCTTGCGGTCGATGGCGGCCAGTTCCAATTCCGCACCCAGGAGGTCCATCGTCGAGGGGGCGCAATGAAGCCGCGGTATGCCCGATTCGACAATCACATCGCGCAAGCTGGCCTCACCCATCAGAACATGATAGGTTGAACGCTGACCGTTGCGGCGGGCAATGCCGAGTCCGGTGCTGGCATTGCCTTGTGGGTCGAGATCGATGATCAGCACGCGCTCGCCGACGGCCGCCAGCGCGGTACCGAGATTGATCGCGGTCGTCGTCTTGCCGACGCCACCCTTCTGGTTGGCAACGGCGAGCACCCGGATGGTGCCTGGTACCCATGGCGTGCCTGTCATGCGCTCAACCCTCCG
>JANPCA010000270.1:0-7058 GCA_031430715.1 Hyphomicrobiales bacterium
ACCGCGCGGCGAGGCGTCCGCGCCCGCCGATGAAGCGTCCGCCGGCGAGGTGATCAGCTCGCGCCCGCTGGCCAATGCCGCTGTCAAGCCGCCGAACTACAGCTACAAACCGCTGCCGCCAAAGGCGCCCATTTACAAGCAGCCAGTCGTCAGCCAGCCGGCCGTGGCCAGTGCTCCCGCCAGTGGCCGCGTAACCGTCGGCTCTGGCATGACGCTCTATGCGATTGCCCGCGCCAACAACTTGACCGTATCACAGCTGGCCTCCGCCAACGGCATCAGGCCACCCTACGCAGTCCACTCGGGCCAGGTGCTGCGCATTCCAGGGAGCAGCGATCCGGCCTTGCCGGAAGCGCGAACCGCCCAGACCTATGCCAAACCGGCACCCGTTGCGGTGCCCGCCAGTGCCGGTGCCCACACGGTTAGCAGCGGCGATACACTGTTCTCGCTCGGCCGCAAATATGGCGTATCGCCCTTCGCCATCGCCGATGCCAACCGCCTATCGCACAAGACGCATTTGAGCCTCGGCCAGTCCCTGAAAATCCCGGGCGGCGGCAGGCCTGCGCCGATTCTCGCCAGGGCCGAAGCGGAACCCGCCCCTGCGCCGAAATTGCAGCAGCAGGCCAGTATCCCGGCCACCGATAGTCCGGACACGGAGGAAAGTGCCGCGGCTCCGGCCGGGACGGCACCCAAGACCGCCGAAATTCCGGGCGCCGCCGCGGCTCCGGCCGAGGTCCAGCCCGAATCGGCCCCTATTGATGGCGGCGCTCCGGGGATGCGCTGGCCGGTGCGCGGCAAGGTCATCTCGGGCTTCGGCCCCAAGACCAACGGCCTCAAGAACGAAGGCATCAACATCGCCGTGCCGGAGGGCACCAGCGTGCGCGCCGCCGAGGGCGGTGTCGTGGCCTATGCCGGCAATGAGCTGAAAGGCTACGGCAACCTGGTGCTGATCCGCCACGAGGATGGCTATGTGACCGCCTACGCTCATGCCAAGGAGCTGTTCGTCAAGCGCGGCGATACGGTGAAGCGCGGCGACGTCATCGCCAAGGCGGGCCAGACGGGCTCGGTCTCCAGCCCGCAGCTTCACTTCGAAGTGCGCAAAGGTGCGACAGCGCTTGACCCGATGAAATACCTCTCGGCATCGACCGCCTCGAACTGACGGTTTTCCAACTTCTCCTGCAAGAGTGAGGGCTCGAACTTCAGGTTCGGGCTCTTGCTTTTTTCTCGGACCGGCGCATGTTCTGCATGTCAGGGAGCATGGCATGGTCACCGTCTGGGGCCGCCGCAGTTCGTCGAATGTGCTGAAAGTGCTGTGGGCGCTGGGAGAGCTCGATATACCGTTCACGCGCGAGCCAGTGGGCGGCAGCTTCGGCGGCAACCGCGACGCCGATTTCCTGCGCATGAATCCCAATGGCCTCGTTCCGGTGATCCGCGACGGCGACGTCACTATGTTCGAGTCCAATGCCATCGTGCGCTTTCTTGCGGCGCGCTACCGGGCCGGCATGCTGCGGCCCGCCGAACCGCGCGCTCTTGCCGCTGCCGAACAATGGATGGATTGGCAGCACAATCATGTTTCGTTGCATGTCGGTACCGTCTTCTGGAACCAGGTGCGCATGACCGCCGAGCAGCGAAATCCGGCGGCGGTTACTCTGGCCCACAAGACGATCGCCGAGGCGCTGATGATTGCCGACCGGCATCTGGCGCAGAACAACTGGTTCGCAGGCGACCAATTCTCCTCCGGTGACATCGTCCTCGGTGTGGCTCTCTGGCGTTATACGGGAATCGGCAATCTATTGGTCAACATGCCTCACGTGGAAGAGTGGTTCGACGCCGTCAAGCGCCGCGAGGCTTTCCGCACGCACGTGAATTTGCCGATCGCCAAGAGCCCCGAAGAGTGGTCCCGTATCGAGCGCGAACTTGGCTAATCAGTCAAGTTTCTGACCGAGCCGTCCCGCCAAGTCCTGAATAAATTGCCAGGCCACCCGGCCCGACCGGCTGCCACGTGTTGCCTGCCAGGCAATGGCTCCGGCGCGTAAGCTTTCGGGGCTCACATTCAACCCGAAGTGCCGCGCGTAACCATCTATCATATCGAGGAATTCGTCCTGCGAGCAATTGTGGAAGCCGAGCCATAAGCCGAAGCGGTCGGAGAGCGACACTTTCTCCTGCACGGCCTCAGACGGGTTGATGGCGGTCGAGCGCTCGTTCTCGATCATGTCGCGCGGCATAAGGTGGCGGCGGTTCGAGGTGGCATAGAACACCATGTTGGAAGGCCGCCCCTCGATGCCGCCGTCGAGCGCGGCTTTCAGCGACTTGTAGGAGGTGTCCTCGGCGTCGAACGAAAGATCGTCGCAGAACACGATGAAGCGGTAGCCTGCCGCCTTGCGGATGATGTTCATGAGCAGCGGCAGGCTCTCGATGTCCTCGCGGTGGATTTCGACGAGCTTGAGCACGCCGCCCTGCTGGCTGTTCACCAGCGCGTGGGCGGCCTTCACCAGCGATGATTTTCCCATGCCGCGCGCGCCCCACAGGAGCGCATTGTTGGCGGGCAACCGCTTGGCGAAACGCTCGGTGTTCTCGATCAGGATGCCGCGCGTCAGGTCGATGCCTTTCAGCAACCCGATGTCGACGCGGTTGACCTTCGCCACGGGCTCAAGCAGCGGCGGCAAGGCATGCCAGACGAAAGCTTCATGGGCGCCCGGATCGGCCGCCGGGCTCGGCGGCGGTGCCAGCCGTTCCAGCGCTTCAGCGATGCGCAGCACCAGGGCAGGGTCAATTCCTTCAGTCATGGCAACCTCTTAGCCGGAGTTCAGGGGCGCGTAAAGCAACTCCAATCCATTGGTTGCAATGGCGGTAACCGTCGCTATATTCCGCCCACAATTGTTCGGGAGACGTCCTCGTGTTTATCACTCAAGCCTTTGCCCAGGCCGGCGGCGTGCCGGGGACTGGCGATTTCATCGGCATGATCCTGCCGCTCGTGGCGATCATGGGCGTTTTCTATTTCCTGCTGATCCGCCCGCAGCAGCGCAAGGTGAAGGAACACCAGGAGCTGTTGAAGAAGGTGGTGAAGGGCGATACGGTCATCACCACCGGCGGCTTGATCGGCAAGGTCATCAAGATCGTCGATGACAACGAGTTGCAGGTCGAAGTGGGCGACAACGTCAAGGTCCGCCTGCTCAGGTCCGGCATCGCCGACGTGCGCGCCAAGGGCGAACCGGTCAAGGCCGAAAGCAAGTAACCAGGCAATGCTCAACTTCGCCCGTTGGCAGACCATCGGCATCATTGCTTCCGTCTTGATCGCCATCCTTCTGGCCCTGCCGAACGTCCTGCCGAAGGATATGCAGGACAGGCTGCGGCCCTATGGCCTGCGTCCCGTCACGCTTGGCCTCGACCTCCAGGGCGGAATCAACATCCTGCTTGAGATCGACCGCGACGATCTGCGCCGGCGCCTCGGCGACCAGATCGCCGGCGACATCCGGGCCTCACTGCGCGAAGCCAAGATCGGCTACAACGGCATCAACCGCTTCGACAATGGTGTGCGGGTGCGCATCACCAAGCCCGAGGATATCGAACGCGCCAATGTTGAGCTGAAGAAGCTAATCCAGCCGCTGGATACCGGTTTCTTCGGCGCTGGAACGCAAGCGAGCCTGTTCGATATCGACCTCCAGGACCAGCAGTTCACCTTCACCTTCAACGAGGCCGGTGTCGGCGCCAAGATCGCCTCGGCGATCAGCCAGTCGATCAAGATCGTTGAAAAGCGGGTCAACCCCGACGGCGTGGTCGAGGCCACCATTCAGCAGCAGGGCAAGGAGCGCATCACCATCCAGTTGCCGGGCGTCCAGGACAGTGAGGAGATCAAGAAGCGCCTCAACCAAACCGCGAAACTGACCTTCCAGTTGCTGTGCGAATCGCAAGCCACCGCCGAGGGCCAGAACCCGCCGCCCGATTGCCGGGCCCTGCCGTTGAAAGAAGACCCCAAGCAAATCCTCTGGGTGCAAACATCGAGCCGCGCCACGGTTGACGGCGCCGACCTGGTCGATGCCCGGCCATCCTTCGACCAGCAGAACCAGCCGGTGGTGTCGTTCCGTTTCAACACCAAGGGCGCCGAGCGCTTCGCCAAGCTGACCCGAGACAATGTCGGAAAGCCCTTCGCCATCATCCTCGACGATATCGTGGTGAGCTATCCGCGCATCAACGAAGCGATCCTCGGCGGTTCCGGCCAGATTTCCGGAAACTTCACCAGCCAGGAAGCTTCGGATCTCGCCATCGTGCTGCGCTCCGGAGCCCTTCCCGCCAAACTCACCATCGTCGAGGAGCGCACCGTCGGCCCGAGCCTCGGCTCCGATTCGATCAAGGCCGGCTTCAACGCCTCGATCATCGGACTGGTTCTGGTCATTGCCTTCATGATGGTCGCCTATGGCGTGTTCGGCATCTTCGCCAACCTCGCGCTGCTGATCAATCTGGTGATGCTGTTGGGCGTCATGTCGTTTTTTCGGATTCACGCTGACCTTGCCGGGCATCGCCGGCATAGTGCTCACCATGGGCATGGCGGTCGACTCCAACGTCATCATATTCGAGCGCATGCGCGAGGAATGGCGCAACGGCCGCACGGCACTGAGTTCCATCGAGACCGGCTTCAAGTCGGGCTTCGGCACCATTTTCGATTCGAACTTCACCGCCTTCATCGCCGCCGTCGTGCTCTTCGGTGTCGGTTCAGGCCCAGTGCGCGGCTTCGCCATCGCCCATGCCATCGGCATCCTCACCACCGTTTACACCGCCTATACCGTGACCCGCTTCATCGTTTCGATCTGGGTGCGCCGGGCCAAGCCCAAGGAGGTTCCGCTCTGAGAGCGGACTGACGCCCATGCCATACAAGCCCATCCGCTTCATTCCCGACGACACCAAGATTGCCTTCCTGAGCTTGAGCCGCTTCGGCTTCTTCGTGTCGGGCCTCCTGTGCCTTGGCTCCATCCTGCTCTTCGTCTTCGTGGGGCTCAATGTCGGCGTCGACTTCAAGGGCGGCACCGTCATCACCATCCGCACCCAGGAGGTGGCCAATATCGAGGAATTACGCGGCAAGATCGATGCCCTGGGATTCGGCGGCGCCGAAATCCAGGAGTTCGGTTCGCCCAACGATGTGATGATCCGCTTGCCCGCCGTTGAGGGCGGCGACCAGGCCCAGCAGGATGCCATGACCAAGGTCAGGGACGTGCTGGGGAGCGGCGTCGAGGTTCGCTCCGTCGAGGTCGTCGGCCCCAAGGTCTCGGCCGAATTGGCCGAACAGGGCATTGTGGCGGTCGTCACCGCCATTCTGTTCATCGTGCTCTATATATGGTTCCGCTTCGAATGGCAGTTCGCCGTGGGCGCCGTGCTGTCGCTGTTGCATGACGTGCTGATCACCATCGGCCTGTTCTGCGTGCTGCGCATCGAATTCAACCTGCAGATCATCGCCGCCATCCTGACCATCGTCGGCTATTCGCTGAACGATACCGTCGTGGTTTTCGACCGCATCCGCGAGTTCCTGCGCAAATACAAGACCATGCCCTTGGCCGATCTGATCGACTTCTCGATCAACTCGGTTTTGCCGCGCACCATCCTCACCTCAGTCACCACCATGTTGGCCCTCATCGCGCTTTACATCTTCGGCGGAGAAGTGTTGCGCGGCTTCACCTTCACGATGATCTGGGGCGTGCTCATCGGCACCTATTCCTCGATCTTCATCGCGTCCCCGGTGCTGATCCTGCTTGGCACCACCCGCGAAGCCCAGAAGGCCGAGGCCAAGGCGGCGGCGGCCGCCAGGCCTTGACGGCCTTCTATCCGGGACGGCCCGCCATCGATGCCTATGGCAATGGTGGTTTCCGCTTTGCGGGGATGTCGCACCGGGGCTCGATCCTGGCCTTGCCGGGCGGCGTCCATGCATGGCATGCGGACCAGGCAAGATTGCGGATCGAGGACTTCGCGGCCGTGCTCGCCGAACGCGCCGAAATCGATCTTTTGCTGCTTGGGCTGGGGCCGGCGCTGGCCAGGCCGCCCCGTGCCTTGCGCGAAGCCATTGCGGCCAGCGGCCTCATGCTCGACTGCATGGCGACGGGTCACGCGGTTTCGACCTACAATCTCCTGCTGGCCGAGCAGCGCAAGGTGGCGGCGGCCTTGATCGCCGTCGATCATGCCGGATGAATGCCGCCGGGCATTGCGAACAACTGGTGCGCGGCGGCGACAAGGACCGCTTCCTGAGCGCCCTCTTCGCGCCCGATGAAAAGCGGCCCCATCTTCTGGCGCTCTATGCCTTCAACCTCGAAATCGCCCGCATTGCGAAAGTTGTGAGCGAACCGCATATCGGCCTGATCCGCCAGCAATGGTGGCACGAGACCATCGATGGCATCTATGGTGGCCACGCCTCCGATCACCCGGTCGCCGCGGCGCTGGCCGCCGCGATCAGCGCCGCGCATCTGCCAAGCCAGGCGCTGCACGATCTCGTCGGCGCGCGCGAATGCGAACTCCATGCCGATCCCTTCACCAGCCTCGACCAGTTGGAAGCCTATCTCGGCGGCACCTCTTCGGCGCTGATTCAGTTGGCGGCGCTCATCCTTGTGGGTCCCAGGGCCGGGCAGGCGTCGGAAGCGGCGGGCCTGGCGGGCGTCGCCTTCGGCCTGGCGCAACTGCTTCGCGATCCGGCCCGGGAACGCTTCCTGCCGCCCGGCATGGACCACGCCGCCCATGCCCTGCGGCGCTGGGGCGAAGCGCGGAAGGCGTCTGTCGGTTTGCCAAGCGAGGTATTGCCGGCCTTCCTGCACGTGACGCTCACCGGGCTCTATCTGAAGCAACCCCAGCCATCACAATTCCGCCGCCAGTTCGCCATGTGGTGGGCGGCACGGCGGGAGAGATTCTAGGATGACCACATGAAACTTACGGCGCGCTTCGAACGGCTGGTTCCCGATCTCTCCAAAACGTTCTTGTGCTTCCCCGTGCCGGCGCTGTTTTCGATTGGACTCTGTCTCTATCTCAACATCGAAGGCGCCAGCGGCGATGGCGGCGGTCAGGTGATCGCCGGCGCCGCCGCGGCC
>JANPCA010000271.1:0-4190 GCA_031430715.1 Hyphomicrobiales bacterium
GCAGGCCCGAGGTGTAGAAGGTCCAGTCCACCCACGTCGCGGCGTTGCTGGACGTGCCTCGCGATTCGAGAATCTTGTCGAACTCGCCGTCGGCGAGGTTCTTCGTCGCCTTGAACATCAGGTGTTCGAGGAAATGGGCGATACCGGCCTTGCCCATGGGTTCATCGGCGGCGCCAACCTTGTACCAGACCATGTGGGTGATAACGGGGGCGCGGCGGTCGGGGAGGACCACCACCTGCATGCCATTATCGAGGGTGAATTGCGTGACGCCGATGTCGAGGGCGCGGGCTGGCGCCGCAACGGAGAACATCGTCAGCACAAGGACGATCAGGCATCGGGCAATCATTGACATGGAAGACTTTCAGGCGGCGGGTGAGCGAGGCGTGCGGACAAGCGGGTGCGGCGGTCACTCGTCGTTGAAGATATTGCCCATGTTGAAGACGGTTCCGTATTTCGGATTCTTCTGGCGTTTCTGGGCAATGTAATATCTCTGCAATTCCTCGCGCAGGTCGGCATCGGTTTTCCGCGTGCCGTCGGGCTTGGTGACCGGGATGCCGGCCTGGGCATAGACGTCATCGCCATATTTGGGGCGCTCGGCGGCGGGGCCGGCCGGCACGACGGGGGCGGGCGCCGCGGAGCTGCCGTAGGAATCCTGGGTGGCTTGCTGGGTTTCCACCGGAGCGGTACCAGGCTCGGCCAGGCGGAGGTCGGGCGGCATGGTCAATTCCTGGCGGACTGCCGCCTGCTCCTGGGGCGGGTCGCTGTGATCGAGCATGCTGCGCATGGTCGAACCGCAGCCCGAAGCCATTGTGGCAACGAGACCCAGCAGCACCAGAGAAACGGCAGACTTCATCCAGGCAACCTTTCGAGCAATCAACGGGGTTTAACTGGCCCCGCATTCAGGCTTTTCCGCGGCGGTCCCCGGCACCCCGGTCAAACAGTGAGTCATACAGCAGAAGGCCGACGCCGGCAACGATTGCCATATCGGCGATATTGAAGACGTACCAGCTGAAGTCTGCCACGTGAAAATGAAAAAAGTCCGCAACGGCGCCGCGTAAAGCCCGGTCAAGCGCATTGGCCAGGGCGCCGCCGATGATCAGCGCCAGGGCGGCGGCGGCGAGCACGCGCTCAATGCGGCAGGCCCATATCCACAATAGCGCGGTGATGACCAGGCTCATGGCGATCAAGAGGGCCTGGGCATGGGTGGCGAGCAACCCGTAGGACACGCCCCTGTTCCACACCATCACCAGCTCGAAGAACGGCGTAACCGCCACCGGGGCGCGCGCTTCGATGCCATAGACGCTGAGCATCCACCATTTGTGAGTCTGGTCGAGGCCGAAGACGAGAGCCGCCAGCGCCAGCACCAGGGGCGCCAACGGGCTCCATAGTTTCAATTTCATCAGACGGTCTTGCCGAAGCGCGTCTGCCATTCGCGCACCGCGTCCGCATCGCGAGGGCTGATATCCGGGAAGTCTGGATCGCTGCCGATATCCGCGCTGAACTTCCATGAGCGGGCGCATTTCCGGCCCTCGGCGGGCTTGAACACCACGGCGACGCCCTTAACGCTGTCGAGGCGGAAGGCATCGGCGGGGCCTTCACCCTCGACCAGCGTGGCGCCCGAGGTGATGGAAATTTCCGCCAGATCGACGCCTTGAAGTGCTGCCAGAAGGTCCGGGTTCAAGACGTAAACGTCAGGCGCGGCTTCGAGCGCCGAGCCGATAGTCTTCTTCACCTGACGCTCGATTTCAAGCGCTCCAGTGATGACCGAGCGCACCTCGCGGACCTTGTCCCACTTGGCGGCGAGATCGGGGGCGGCCCAGACATCGGGCGCCTTGGCAAATTGCATCAGGTGGACAGAGGAGCCTTCTCCTGAGAACCGCGACAGCCACACTTCCTCCATGGTGAATGTGAGGATCGGCGCCCACCAGGTGGTGAGGCAATGGAACAATTGATCGAGCACGGTGCGGCAGGCGCGGCGGCGCGGCGACGACCAGGGATCGCAATAGAGGCTGTCTTTGCGGATGTCGAAATAGAAGGCGGAGAGATCGACTGTCATGAAGTTACTGAGCAAAGCAAAGAGGCGCTTGTAGTCAAAGACTTCGTAAGCCGCTTTCACCTGGCCATCGAGCTCATGAAGACGGTGCAGGATATAGCGGTCGAGTTCCGGCATCTCAGGCGCGTAGACGAATTCCCAGTCCTTCAGGCCCTCCACCGCGCCCAGGATGTAGCGCATGGTGTTGCGCAGCTTGCGGTAGGATTCGATGTTGGTTTTCAGAATCTCGGGGCCAAGCCGCAGGTCCTCGGCGTAGTCGGCGGAGGCAACCCAGAGCCTGAGGATATCGGCGCCAGATTGCTTGATCACCTCTTGTGGAGTGACGATGTTGCCCAGCGACTTCGACATCTTGCGGCCGTCCTCGGCGACCACGAAACCGTGGGTCAGGACGGCGTCATAGGGGGCGCGGCCCCTGGTGCCGCAGGCTTCGAGCAGCGAGGAATGAAACCAGCCGCGATGCTGGTCCGAGCCTTCGAGATAGATGTCGGCTGGCCATTTCAGATCGGGGCGCTGTTCGAGAACGAAGGCGTGGGTGGAACCTGAATCGAACCACACATCGAGAATGTCGCGGACCTGTTCCCACTCCTGCGCATTGTAATCTTCACCTAAGAAGCGCTGTGCCGCGCCATCGGCGAACCAGGCATCAGCACCCTCTTCAGAGAATGAATCCACAATGCGCTGATTCACATTGTTATCGTTGAGGATTTCGCCTGTCTCCTTGTTCACGAAAACGGCAATCGGAACACCCCAGGCGCGTTGACGGGAGATGACCCAGTCGGGCCGGTCGGCGATCATGGCACGCAGGCGGTTCTGGCCGGCGGCGGGGAAGAATTTTGTTTCGTCGATGGCTTTGAGCGCCGTATCGCGCAAGCCATGGCTCGACATGGAAATGAACCATTGCGGCGTGTTGCGGAAGATGATCGGCTTCTTGGAGCGCCACGAATGGGGATACTGATGCTTCAAACGGCCGCGAGCGATGAGCATGCCGGCATCGATCAGTGCACGGATGACCGCTTCGTTGGCATCGCCCTTCTCGCCCTCGCCGGTGATGACGCGGCGGCCCTCGAAGCCGGGTGCTTCTTTGGTGAAGTAACCATCGGCGTTGACGGTGAAGGGGATGGCGGGTGAAACTCCCATGTCCTTCAATTCGTGCTCGTTGGCGGTCCAGATGTTGTAGTCATCTGCTCCGTGACCGGGTGCCGTATGCACAAATCCAGTGCCCGTGTCGTCCGTGACGTGGTCACCTTCGAGAAGCGGAACCGTGAAACCATAGCCCATAGCCTTGAGTGGATGGGAACAAGCAGCAACATCTGAAGGATTTAGTGGACGTTCTAACTCAAAGGTCTCAACTTTGGCTGCGCGAAGCACTTCTTCTGCGAGCTTTGTAGCAATGACCAACCTGTCGCCTGTCTCCGCCCAGTTTCCGAGTGGCGCTGAGGTGATGCGGTAAACTCCATATTCAATCTTGTTAGAAAAGCTGATGGCTCGATTGCCAGGAATAGTCCACGGGGTTGTCGTCCAAATCACAACATTGGCACCAAGGACATTGCTTGGTGAGTCAGGATCTGGGTCAGTCGTCTCGATCACCGGAAACTTCACATAGATCGCATCGCTGGTATAATCCTGATACTCGATCTCCGCTTCCGCCAGCGCCGTTTTCTCGACCACGCTCCACATCACCGGCTTCGAGCCGCGATACAATTGTCCGCTCCCGGCGAATTTCAGCAGTTCCTTGGCGATCAGCGCCTCGGCCTTGTAGTCCATGGTCAAATAGGGATTGTCCCAGTCACCCGTCACGCCCAGCCGTTTGAACTCATCGCGCTGCACGTCGATCCAGTGGCTGGCGAAGGTGCGGCACTCTTTCCGGAAGTCGTTGACCGGCACCTCGTCCTTGTTCCTGCCCTTGTCGCGGTATTGCTCCTCGATCTTCCACTCGATGGGCAGCCCATGGCAATCCCAGCCCGGCACATAGTTCGAATCGAAGCCCGCCATCTGGCGCGAGCGCGTCACGATGTCCTTGAGGATCTTGTTCAGCGCGTGGCCAATGTGCAGCTGGCCGTTGGCGTAAGGCGGCCCGTCATGCAGCACATACTTGGGCTTGCCCGCACTCTTCTCGCGCAGGCGCTTGTAGAGGTCC
>JANPCA010000272.1:0-4038 GCA_031430715.1 Hyphomicrobiales bacterium
GGATGCGCCGCACTGCGACGAGCTTCTTGGCGCGCTCTGCCTGCAATGCCGGTATTTCTCCAGGCGCATAACCGTAGATGCCTTGACCACTCTTGAGGCCGAGAGTCTTCGCCGCGATCTTGTCCTCAACCAGCCCCGCCACATCGGCGCGGTTGCACAGGTCGGCGTTGAGGAAACCCGACACCGAGCGGTAGATGTCGAGCCCGGCCATGTCGAGCAGCGCCATTGGTCCAACGACGGCAATCTTGTAGCCGATGCCCCAGGAGACGCAGGTGTCGAGATCCTCCGGATCGATCACGCCGCGCTCGACGAGATCGACGCATTCGCGCAGCAGCGCATAGAGAACCCGGTTCTCGACGAAGCCCGGCACGTCCTTCTTCACCACCACCGGCAACAGCCCGAGATGCCGGATGAGATCCTTGATCGCAGCAACGGTGGATGGATCGGTCCTTTGGCCGCCGATCACTTCGATCATCGGGATGATATGCGGCGGGTTCGACCAGTGCATGCCAACGAAGCGGCCGGGATTCGAGATGTGGGCCTGCAACTTGGTGATCGGGATGCCGGATGTATCGGAAGCAACGATCACCTCGGGGCTGATTAGTGGATCGAGTTGACGATAGAGACCAGCCTTGGTCTCGATCGTTTCAGGGACATTCTCGATCACCAGTTCGGCACCCTTTACAGCGTCCGCGAGCGATTCTGAGAAACGCACGGCGCCACCGGGTGTTGCGGCAATGTCCAGCTTGTCGAGCACGCCGTTGACCGTGGCCATCATGCCTTGTGCCCGCTCGGCCGCGGCGGGCGCGCTATCATAGGCCGCGACCGCGATGCCGCCACGCGCCAGCCGCGCGGCGATTCCGGGACCCATGGTGCCCATACCAATGAGTGCGGCCCGCCTGATCATTGGGTGGCCGCCTTGAAGGCTGGCCGGGCGGCGATGCCTGCCATCCAGTTTTCGAGATTGGCCATGGGCTTGCGCTCGATCTTGAAAGCCAGGCAGCGCTGCATGATTGGTCCATAGGCGATATCGGCGATGGAGAACCTCCCAAGCGCCAGGTAGTCCCTGCCCGCCAGGTGACCATCTGCGATCGCCATCTGCGCCGCGAGGTCCTTCACCGCCTCTTTATACTCGGCAGTCTGTTCCTCGGGCGTGAGCTTGGCGCCCTTGAAGGCGGCCATATAGCCGGGGTTCACCGCGGCCAGCAGAAAATCCATCCAGCGCTCGACCTCGGTTCGTTCGGCCGGCGTTGCCCCGGTCAATTCCGGCCGTTCCTTCGCTGCCAGATAGCGCAGGATGGTGTTCGACTCCCAGATTGCCGTACCGCCATCGACAAGCGTCGGCACCTTGGAGGTCGGATTGAGTGCCTTGTATTCGGGCGTCGTGGTATTCTCGAATTGCCGCCCATAATCCTGGCGTTCATATGCCACGCCGAGTTCTTCCAGCATGAAGAGCACTTTTTGAACATTTCCCGAGGACTTGCGGCCGAGCAGTGTGTACATGTCAGTTCCTCATGCTTTGGCAAGCGGTTTATAGACAATCGCTTCCATTTCAATCTTGGTGTTGATGACGGCTTTCGCTTCGACCGTGGTGCGGGCCAGAACGGCGTTGCCGATACCTTCCTGAAAGGCCTTGTTGTAGCGCCCGAAGTCGCGGGTGTCTTCGAGATAGGTGGTGATGCGCACGATATCCTGCAGTGTGGCGCCCTCCGCCGCGATGATGCGCTCGATGGTCTTCAGCGTCGCCAGCGTTTCTTCCTCGATAGTGCCGGAGATCATGTTGTTGTTTTCATCTTTCGGCACTTGTCCGGAAACGAAAATATAGTCGCCCGCCCGCACCGCCGGATGGAAGGGCAGGTTGGGATTTTTCTTGCCGATGGCATAGTGCTGGGCAGATTTCTCGGCGCGTTCGCTCAAAAGTCCCGCTCCTCACATGACGCTTGATTCGATGATGTCGACGCCGCCGGAGCGGTCAACGAGATAAATAAGCCCGCGGCCGTCGATGGTGACGTCGTTGGACGAGGCCATTGGAGCACCCGGCTGGGCATCGGGCAGATAGTAGCCCACCTCTTTCGGCCGGAACGGATCGGCGATATCGACGAGCCGCAAGCCTTGCGCGAACCACGCGAAGGGGATCACCGTACCATTGAAACGCTCCGACGGCTGGTGGCAGCCCATCATCTGCGGCTGTGGGGCGCCGTCGGAGTCGAGCCCCTCCACCTGAAACGTGGCAATGGGCAGCGGAGTTGTTTCCTGGGTGATGTCATAGATCCAGGCAAAAGCCGGCGGTGCGGGCCTGAGCTTTGCCACATCCTCATCCGCCACCACCATGATGCGGCGGCCTTTCAGAGTCTGCGGAATGGGCAGCGCCGTATGGGTCGGGTGCGGGAAGCTCGGGCTCGAGTTGACATGGGCAATCGCCTTCGGCCTGCCCATGTCGGAAATGTCAAGGATGTACAGTCCGTGATGCCAATAGCTGACATAGAGCCTGTCGCCCATGCGGATCGGGTGGTGGCAGCGCGGTGCCACATAATCATCCCATGGATAGGCCTCGCCGCCGCCCGTCCACTGTCCGGGAATCCACCAGCGGCCCACTTCTTGTGGGCGCGCCGGATCAGCGAGGTCGAGGATCATGACGATATTGCCGGTATAACCCTCCGCCGTCGGCGAAATATAGGCAAAGCGGCCGTCGTAGTCGTAGCGATGCACGCCCTTGCCGGCGGTCATCCATTTGGAAATGAGCTTCGGCGCCCGCGGCACCTTCACATCATAGATGGCAAGTCCGCCGGAGAAGCCCTCGGGCCCGCCCTGGCCGAAGCGCTCGTGGTTGACGATCATGATGCCGTCCCGGGTGCGCACCTTGTGTGAATGCCAACCCGGGGGAACCTCCACCATGCCGATGGTTTTCGGGCTTCGCGGGTCGGACACATCGACGATGGTCGTGCCGCTCGGCGGCCGCATGTGGCCGACATAGAGGATCGTACCGTCCACCCACACCTGGCCGCCGCCGGGGCAATCGACATGGGCGAGGAGTTTGGTGTTGCGGGCGGACGCCAAAGCGGAAACTCAGGAAAGCCGCAAGAGATCGCCAGCCTGGTTCCGGCCCCAGCGCCTGTAGAGCAGGAGCGCGCGCTGGGTCGGCGCATCGGTGGCGCCAAAGAGGACCGCCGGTTCCTTGTCCGAACCGTTGACATGTTCCACCCAGCAGCCGCCGGGCACGGCCAGCGTGTCGAATTCGGCCCAGTCATAACGCTTGCCGTCGATGATCGAATGGCCCGATCCCTTGAAGGGCGCCAGCAGCAAGCTGGCGGTTTCGCGCTGGGGCAGGGTGCGTTCGCCGGGCCGCAGCATCTGGGCATAGAAGCTGATGGTGTGGAACACCGGCCCGCCGGTATTGGGATCGACATAGTCGATGACGATGCCCTCATGGGGATCGCCATCCCAATCCTTGAAGGCGTCCAAGGCCGCCTGCATCCGCTCCCAGCGGTAGACCCACATGGGCGACGACAAGCCACCGCCGCGCTTGTGGTCGAGGAAGCGCGGACGGAGCCCGCCCTCGCCGTAGGTGCGCTGTGAGTAATCAGCCGGGTAGCGCGCCGTCTGCTGTTTCTTCGCAACTTCCTTGCCGTTTTCGATCTCGGTATATTTATGATCGAAATGGACGGCATGCAGCGTCTCGACCAGCGGCAGATCGAGCACCGAGAGATTGACCGCAGGCTCGCCAGCCACTGTCCCATGATTGTGCCAGGCATCGTTGGGCGTCAGCACCATGTCGCCGGGGCCGAACACCACGTTCTCGCCTTCCACACCGGTGAAATTGCCCTTGCCGGTCAGCCCGAAGCGCACGGCACTTGGGCTATGCTTGTGCGGCGGCATGATTTCGTCGGGGTCGTTCAGCCGGTAGGCCGTATACATGGTCGAGACCGAGGCGCGCTTCGGCGACAGGCCCGGATTGATCAGAATGAGCGAGCGCCGCTCGCTGTCGTCCATCGACACGAGCCTGGCGGCGCGCTGCAAGAGCGGTTCGATATCGGCATA
>JANPCA010000273.1:0-3321 GCA_031430715.1 Hyphomicrobiales bacterium
TTCGCCGCCGCGGAAGTGGGCAAACTCCAAGAGCTTGAAATCCCACTCCCCGAACCCATTTGTGGATCAATGTGTGATCTGTATCACAGTTCCATTCATCTTCAGTTCAGCTTGGTGGATGTAGAAGGGTCTACAGAGAGGAATTGAGGTTTCATGCGGAAGGTTCTTGCCATAGCGTTTCTAGCGCTCCTGACGGCTTTTGGCACGCAGGAGGCGATGGCGCAGGTCCGCATTCAGCCCAACGTGTTGCAAAACGGCATGGTACCTCGGCTGAAAATCCGTCCGCGGGTTCAGAAGGTCCGGCCCGTCAATCCGAAGCTGATCCTCATTCCGCCTTCGGTGGCGTTGAAGAGGGCCATGGGGGCGATTCCCAATGCCAAGGCCATTGGCGTGAAGTTGAAGGGCCCGCTTTATATTGTCAAACTGAAACAGGGTGGTACGATCACGCAGGTGGGCGTGCACGCGGCGACGGGTGTGATCCTGCCTTTGCCTTAACGCCGTCCGTTTCAGGAATACCAAACACCATGCGCCTGCTCGTCGTCGAGGATGATCCCGACCTGAACCGCCAGCTTGTGTCGGCACTGCAGGATGCGGGCTATGTGGCCGACACGGCAAAAGACGGCGAGGAGGGCCATTTCCTCGGCGACACCGAACCCTATGATTGCGTGGTCCTCGATCTCGGCCTGCCGATCATCGACGGCGTCAGCGTCCTCGAAAAATGGCGCCGGGCGGGGCGCAAGATGCCCGTCCTGATCCTCACCGCCCGCGACCGCTGGAGCGACAAGGTGGCGGGCTTCGATGCCGGGGCGGACGATTATGTCGCCAAGCCCTTTCACATGGAAGAGGTTCTGGCCCGGGTCAGGGCGCTGCTGCGCCGCAGCGCCGGCCACGCCACCAGCGAACTGTCCTGCGGGCCGGTGACGCTTGACACCAAGAGCGCCCGCGTCAGCGTCAACGGCATGAACGTCAAGCTCACCTCGCTCGAATTCCGGCTGCTCGCCTATCTCATGCATCACAAGGGCAAGGTGATTTCGCGCACCGAGCTCGTCGAGCATCTCTATGACCAGGATTTCGACCGCGATTCCAATACGGTCGAGGTTTTCGTCGGGCGCCTGCGCAAGAAACTCGGCGTCGACGTCCTGCACACCATCCGCGGCATGGGCTATTGCGTGACCGAGCCGGATAATGCGGCCTAGGTCGCTATCGAGCCGCCTCACGATCTCATCGGCCATCGTCAGCATCGTCCTGCTCGCCGCGGCCGGCGTGCTGCTGGCGTTTTTGTTCCAGGCGGCCGTCGAGCGCAACTTCGACGCCAGGCTGCGGGCCGCACTCGATAGTCTGCTGGCCAATGTCGCGGTCGATGGTGTCGGTACTCCGCAATTGACCGGCGAGCTCGCCGATACGCGTTTCACCCTGCCGCTGTCGGGCTGGTACTGGCAGGTGACGCCGCTCGACAAGGACGATACGCCCGGCCTCGCCTCCGACTCGCTGCTCGAACAGCGCCTGCAACCGGACCAATCGGCGCTGGCGGCGCGCGATGCCGAAGGCATTGCCAGCTTCTATCTCGCCGACGGCAACGGCACCACATTGCGGGCCATCGAACAGGTCTTCAAGCTGCCCGGCAGCCAGCGCGATTTCTCTTTTCTCGTGGCCGGCAATTTCGACGAGTTGAAGGACGAGGTCAGCGCCTTCCAGCAGGCGCTTGCCGGAATTCTTGGACTGCTGGGTGCTGGCCTGTTGTTGGCGATTTTCGTGCAAGTGCGCTTCGGACTGCGGCCCCTGCGCGGGCTTCAGAAGAACCTGACCGCCATCCGCGAAGGCAAGGCCGAACGCCTCGAAGGTGACTTCCCGACCGAAATCGAGCCGGTCGTCGAGGAACTCAACTTGCTGATACAATCGAATGTGGCGATCATCGAGCGGGCTCGAACCCAGGTGGGCAATCTCGCCCATGCCCTGAAAACACCGCTCAGCGTTCTGACCAACGAGGCGGTGGCCCACCAGGGGCCGCTGGCCGACAAGATTCAGGAACAGATCCACGTCATGCGCGACCAGGTGAGCATGTATCTCGACCGGGCCAGGCGCGCGGCGCGGGCGCAAGGCTTAGGCGCCGTTACCGAAGTGCAACCGGTGCTGGACGGGTTGGCCCGCACCCTGCAACGTATCCACCGCGACAAGGGCGTGGAAATCACCGTGCGTTGCGACCCTGGCATCAAATTCCGCGGCGAGAAACAGGATTTCGAGGAAATGGCCGGCAACCTCCTCGACAATGCCAGCAAATGGGCCACCAAAAAGGTACTGGTGACCGCCGAGGCCGGCAAAGCCACCGCCATCCAGGGCCGCATCTGGCTGACCTTCAAGGTCGACGACGATGGCCCGGGCCTGCCCGCCGATAAACGGGTGGAAGCACTGAAACGCGGCCGCCGCCTCGATGAATCGAAACCCGGCTCCGGCTTGGGCCTGTCGATCGTCAACGAGACCGCCGCCATGTATGGCGGCTCGGTGACTTTGGGCGATGCGGAGCTGGGGGGACTGAGGGTCCTGCTGCGGCTGCCGGCGGCGGTTTGAAGGGGGCGCTCCAGCGCCACCATCGTGTTTGCGGAATGGGTGTTGCCTTTTCCAGTCAATTTCTCAATAGTTGCATTCTACCGAAACCAACCAGCAAGCCCGCGAGTACTAGTTCATGCTCGTCGTACTCATCACCGTTGGCATTGTTTTGGCAGTTTTCCTGGCGTTCGCCGGCGAGAGACTGCGTCGAGCGACAATCCTGGCGGCTATTGTCGCACTTGGTGCAGTGGCGACCCTCGCGTTGGGCTACGTTCTGAGTGTTTATTCTGTAAAGCAACTGATCGGAAGCTATGTCGATAACATTGCCCAAGCAGCCGGTATCAGCCCCTACATCGCCAAAGCCGTTGCGGTCGCGCTCGTGTTTCCCATTCTCGGGGCGCTCGCATGGTGTTTTTCGACATCGCGGCGGAGGCGGCTGATCGGTCGGTATGCGTTGACCGGCCTCGCTTCAATCTACTTCTTTGGACTTTGGATCGTGACCATGGACCAAAAAGTGTCTCGCGACGGAATCGCCCTCCAGTGCTTTGTCGTACAGGAAGATCAAGTCGCATGGCGGGATATCAGATACGAAGGCTTGGATCCCGCGACCGGGCGGCCTTGTCAAGCTCCCAAGCCATATATGCTGCCCGCCCTGGCCAAGCTCGATCAATTGCTGAGATCGGGAAAGCAAACGCAGCCCATCGACCCGAAAGGCCGCTACTTTTCGCCAATCGGGGACTCGATCGTTTGGTATCATGAGCGCGCAAGGAACGTTTT